>JBDGUQ010000047.1:0-3887 GCA_042215785.1 Candidatus Aenigmatarchaeota archaeon | reverse complement strand
CTTTGGATAAAACCCAAGATCTGGAACTCAATCTCATGAGAAAAGTTAATAATATAGAATCCGAAACCGGGAAGATATTATTTACCGACAAAGACCGGATTATTAAAATTTTAGTGAAACCACCATTACCTATAGAGAATGAGGAGTGGAAAAGAGATGAAAAATTCCATCTCGAAAGTATGGAAAAGATAATAGATGAAAGCACATTTGGTCTCGTTTTCCTGTCTTCAGGTGGTTCGGCCCTGGCCAAAGTTGGAGAAGAGATAAAGAAGTTCAAAAAAATTAGATCCGATATCAAGGGGCAGCATTCAAAGGGTGGGTTCTCCCAACAGAGATTTCAGAGAAATAGAGAAAAGGCCGTTGAGAAACATTTAGAAGAGGTCGAAGAGGAAATGGATAAATTTTTCGATGAAGAACCAAAATATTTGATGATCTCCGGTGTCCACAGGCATGTCAAAAAATTCAAAGAAAATCTCAAAACACAAGCTATCACATTCGAAAAAAAACTGGACTTCTCGACAATAGATAGCAAAAAAGAATTGGAAAGTAGTTTGAAAAAATTATGGGAATCGGAAATGATAGAAATTTGAATCCGAATCGAACATAAATTTATAAATATTGCCTACAAATTTTGGTATAGTATTGGTGTAATTAATGAACAAAAAAGTAGTAATCTTTGTGACAACTATTTTAATTCTAGGAGTTATGCCTGTTAACAGTATTGCAAGTAACTATTCAGAAGACAACAAGTTCGAAATAGGAACAGGTGACCACGAACTTACGTGGAACCTTAAATCCGAATACAACATCTCTGAAATAGAATTAACAACTCCAAAGGCTATCGATGTAAAAGATGTGGACACTTCTTCTGATAAGAAGAGTGTCGTAATAAATTTGGAGACAGATGGTATATCTAGGGGCATTTACGTAGTTACTGCGAACCTCAAACCGGAAGACAATAACCTACCAACGCTAAGTTACACTGTAACTGTTATGGTAGAGATGGCGACCGAAAACGAAGTAGATGATATAAAAGATGATGTGGAAAACCTAGATGATGAAATAAGTGATGTTAACAATAATTTGAACTCCGAAATGGATGACATGTCAAACAAGATAGAAGAATTCGAAGACGACATCGATAATTTCAAAGACAGGTTGGATTCAATCAAGGACGATGGAAACCAGAGAGGAGCCAAAATAAGCAAAATGAACAGTGATCTGAGTGAAATGACCGCAGAGCTGGACAATCTCAAGGAGGATCTAAGTGAAACCGAAGATCAGGTCAAAAGCGTCAAATCGAGCACAGCAACAGGAAGATTCTTATCCGGTGCCAGCTTGAGTATAGGTGTATTCATCTTAATAGTTCTAATACTTTACCTGGGATTCAAAAAAGGTTTATTTAAGAAATTGATTCAGGCTTCGCAACAGCAATACAAGGAAAAGGTACAGAAAAAACAACCATGGGAAAGGTAAAATTTTTACAATACTCTTTCTGCAAAATCATCGTAAAATGGTGAATATATTCTCTCCAAAATACCAACTATTTTTCTCTTGAAGGGATCCCTATCCAGGTCACCTTCTTCCATGAAATCAAAGGGTATGGGTTCGCCGTTCCTGTATGAATGTTTAACGGTTTCGTTCTTTTTCTTGTTTAGCTCTCTCCCCACGATGGCAACATCTTTATCGGTAGAATATTTTTTCGGATCCTTCGTAAGAATCTTATCAAAAAACAGATCCTCCTTCGGTAATTGATCCATTTTATCCAATTCCACCCTGGTAACCATAAGACCTTCTTCAGGCCCTCTATTGAGAAGGGTTTCACAGCTCTTTTCCACAATTCTATCCAGTACATTATTTTTGGTAGTCAATTTGATTCCATCGGAATTTAACAATCCTTCATCCAAATATATGATCTCCCCCTCATTGGTAGCAACCAGAGGTGTACTTGGAACATCAGCGTTGGAAGATTCGGAAGTCATGTAAAGGCAATCAGAATCCGTATATACCAACTCATCTATCTTTTCCAGTTGCTTCTCGAATTCATCTATATATTTCCCGGCCATCTCTTCTTCCCTTCCACCGTGCCAGTTGTAGTTGTCAGATATCAATGTATGTGGAACTCCTAAAGAAAGGAATTTCAAAAACTGTTTCCATCCTCCCCAGCTCTTATCTAATTTTCTATTTATACTATCTGCCACCCAGGAAACAGGACCGGCAAAAACACCCCCCTCCCTCTCCTTAAGTTTGGAAAGAGTTTTGAAGTGTATATCGGAAGTAGAGAAAATACTGGCATTCTCAAATCTTCCACTCTCTTTCAAGATCGAAAAATTATTGATCATCTCAACCTTCTTATCGGTTCCATTGGGTGAAGTCAATACTGTATTTTCACCTAAATCTTTTTTGAAATAATAGGCCTTTCTCTGAGAAAGTTCATCTATAATATCTGGCGATGATTTTCGGGTCAAATACTCGGGCCGCATACCAGTAAAAAGACTGCCATAGATAATTGTTTCCGGAATCTCCAATTTCAAGGTTAGGTCTTTTAAATCCTCCACATCACCAATAGAATACTCGAAGAATTCATCACTTAAGCTGGGGTTATCCCAATACTCGTGAATTCTGCTGCCTATTTCGTTCTTCTCTCTTCCTATGGTAGATTTAACCACAGTGCTCATCTTATTATTTGGAAAATTGTACATCCTACTAACCATCTGCATGAGATCTATATTTACCTTCCCGTTCATATGAGGAATAAACCCGAGACCTCCTCGAATTCTCTTAATTTTGGAACCATCCCTGCCCAATTTCAGCTCATCTTTTATTCCAAGACTTTCACTTCTATTTATTATATACTTCCAGTCAAATTCATCGGAATTGTAACCAAATTCAAAATCCATATCCTCGTCATTGATCAAGTCAACAGTTCGTGATATCATATCCTCCTCCGAATCAAGTGTTTCCACGAAGTCATAGTCAGATTTTTTTGAATGTGTCAGGGTTTTTTTATTGATAATTTCATCTTTGTCTCTATCATAGGTTATATACGAAATAGAAACTATGGGTAAATCTGGATTTTCCACATCCGGCATCTTTCCCTTGTTATATACCTCGATATCCAGAAAACCTAAACTCGGTTTGAAAACGGGTTTCCTCTCAGTTTTGTGTTCACCGTTCTCAAGCGAAACATAATTAAAGGGCCTCAATTTATTTTTTATTAGGTAATCATTCGTAAAGCTCCTACCACCCCTCGGACTTACACCAATAAAATTCTTGAATCCTGGTACCCTATTGTTTATCTTGTCTACTGCACTACTTCGCTCATTCATTCCAACACTCAGTTCCAGCATGGAACGTTTCCTTCCTCTATACCATTTATTCACATGCTCTGGACTCAAATCGGATATTTTCTCGATATCTTCCCTTAACTTCTTTACATTCCCACTGCTTCCCGGCATTACCCAAAATTCCTGTTCGTAATCTCTGTCCTCAATAATATCCATTCCATCCTCATTTTTGAGAAACAGCTCGATATAAGGATCTTTTCCTCTGGATGACTGAATATCAAGTAGATAGCCTTCTTTCATACTACCTATATTCTCAGAAAAACTTAAATTTGGTCGGACTCCAGGTTTAAATCATTTTTTGAATAGAATTATTGTATGTGGGAAGATAATTCGTGGTTAAAAATTAAAAGACCAGATATCCTTGCTAAAAGAATTGCATACCATAAATTTGAGGAGTTGGCTCATCTTTCCGAAGATGAAGTATTTAATCAGGAACTGCATGGATACAAGAAAAAGAGGGCTATTTGGGGAGATTTGAAAGATGACGTATCGGATTTATATAATGAAGAGCATTCCCTTCTTGAACCCATCTACAATTGA
>JBDGUQ010000023.1:0-8474 GCA_042215785.1 Candidatus Aenigmatarchaeota archaeon | reverse complement strand
AAATGGGCTCGTAGCTCAGTCCGGCAGAGCACTGGAGGAGGGAAAGATTTAAAAAACTGTCGAAAGTTAATAACCTAAAGCAAGGTTAATTATGATGGGAAGTTTTCCCTTCGGTGAAGCTTTTAACTGACGCTTTTAAAAGCGCTGATTTGGTTTCCAGATGATGAAGGAAACCCAGGAGTCGCGGGTTCAAATCCCGTCGAGCCCACCAAAAAAATGAGGTGAAAATATGGCAAGAATAAAAGCATTGGAACATGAAATGGTACCGGACCACGAAGTTATGGATGACAAGGAAGTTCAGGAACTTTTAAATAAATTAAACATTAAAAAAGAGCAACTGCCTAAGATTTTCGAAAATGATCCCGCCCTTAAAGATAGGGATGCAAAAATTGGAGACGTAATAAAAATTACGCGTGATAGCCCAACTGCAGGTAAAAGCACTTATTATAGACTCGTTATAGAAAAAGATTAACGGTGAAATGATGTTCAAAACTCTTTTAAAATCATATATTAAAGATGAAGGATTTGTTAGATACCAGATAGACTCATACAACGATTTTGTGAATAATAGAATACAGGAAGTTGTTGACGAAATTGGTGAAATAACTCCAGATAGTGATAAATTAGGAGATTTCAAAGTCGAGCTAGGTGAAATCAGGATAGGAAAGCCAGGGAAGAAAGAGGCCGATGGTAGTGTCAGGGAAATACTTCCTATGGAGGCCAGATTAAGAGATATAAATTACGCTGCTCCCGTCTTCTTGGAGATGACACCTATAGTTGATGGAAGTAAGAGAGAGACTTCGGAGGTTCAAATAGGAGAACTTCCCATAATGGTCAAAAGTGATCTATGCCCTCTTTCCGATATGAGTGATGAAGAACTAGTAGAAATCAATGAAGATCCCGATGATCCGGGAGGATATTTCATTGTAAATGGAACTGAGAGAGTTCTGGTTTTGGTCGAAGAAATCGCTCCCAACAGGATGATAGTAGAGAAAGTCGATAAGAATAAGGTCAAAGAATCTGCAAGGATAAATAGTGAAAGTAAGGGATGGACTCAGAGACATACTGTTTCTAGGAAAGAAGATGGCCTGTGGATTATAAATTTTGCCAATGTTAAAAAATTACCCTTAGTTATTTTACTTAGGGCTCTTGGATTGGAAACAGATAAGGAAATAATCCAATCTATAGGACAAGAAGACAAATATAGCGAAGAAATATATTCAAACCTCTATGAGTCCGACATTACAGATGTTCAGGAGGCCTTGGAATACGTTGGAAAGAAGATGAAAGTATCCCAGAAAGATCAAAGAGTAGAAAGGGCAGAAAATTCTATTGATAAGTATTTATTACCGCATATTGGTCAGGACCCAGAAGATAGAGTACGAAAAGCCAAATATCTGGGCAGAGTTGCCAGGAAATTAATGGAATTGGGACATGGTGATGTGGAAGAAGATGATATAGACCACTACGCCAATAAGAGATTGAGAACAGCTGGTGATCTTCTGGAAGTTCTTTTGAGAAGTATATTGTTGGGTAGATGGGGACTAATAGCAAGGATTAATTATAATTATCAAAAAATAGCTAAGAGAGGCAAAGTACCACCTGTATCAACTGTCGTTGAAGGTGATGTTTTGACTAACCAGCTCGTTAGTTCACTGGCCACGGGAAGGTGGGTAGGAGGAAGAACAGGTGTTTCACAAAGGTTGGAAAGGACGAATTTCAATAGGAGTGTTACACATCTAAGGAATGTAATATCTCCTTTGAGCACAAGCCAAGAACATTTTGAAGCCAGGGAACTCCATGCTACACACCTTGGGAGATTATGTACCTCCCAGACTCCTGAAGGACCCACCATTGGTCTGAGAAAGTACCTTGCGTTGATGGCTCAGATCTCTTCTGGTTATGATAAGGAAGAGGTTGAAAATATTATCAAAAACATGAAGACACAGGTGAAAACATGAATGACATTTTTCTTAATGGGGCCTTGATAGGAGAGACGGAAGATGCAGAAGGATTTGTAGAGGAATTTAGGAGAAAGAGAAGGGGAGGAATTATTCCCGAACCGGTTAATGTATATTACAACGAGAAAGAAAAGGAGATCTATGTAAACAGCGATAATGGAAGGACTAGAAGACCTCTTATAGTAGTTGAAAATGGGGAACCGAGAATTAAGGATGAACATATAGAAAAGATAAAGAACGATGAGATGTCTTGGAATGACCTGGTCGATAAAGGAGTGATAGAATGGTTAGATGCGGAGGAAGAAGAGAATGCTTACGTTGCTTTAAAAGAAGAAAATTTAACTGAAGAACATACACATTTGGAAATAAATCCGCTTCTGATCCTTGGTATTTCGGCTTCTATGATTCCCTTCGCTGAATTTAACAGGGGAGACCGTGTAAATTTTGGGGCGAAGATGACCGGACAAGCATTGGGCCTTTATTCAATGAATTACCCGGTGAGGACCGATACCAAGTCAAATGTATTGATTTATCCACAGCCTCCACTTGTTACAACTGATACATATTCGATGATGGGATTCGATAAGCATCCCGCTGGCCAGAATGTTGTTGTTGCCTTGCTTTCATACAAGGGATATAACATGGAAGACTCGGTTGTTGTAAATAAAAATAGTATTGAAAGGGGTATGGGTCGTTCTTATTTTTACAGGACGTATTCAACAGAAGAAATGAGATACTGGGGAGGACAGGAGGATGAAATAAAGGTGCCTGAAAAAGATGTTAGAGGTTATAGGAGTGAGGAAGCATATTCGCATCTTTCGGAAGAGGGAGTGTCTTCTCCCGAACAAGAAGTAGAAAGTGGTGACGTTTTGGTAGGTAAAGTTTCTCCACTAAGATTTATGGAAAGAGAAGAGTTTTCTGTTGGAATGCAAAATAAAAGGGAGGCATCTTTAACGGTTAGACACGGTGAGAGTGGAATAGTAGATAAAGTTTTGATGACAGAATCTAGTGATGGTAACAAGCTGTTAAAGGTAACACTAAGAGAACCCAGAACACCTGAAATAGGGGATAAATTTGCTTCCAGGCACGGACAGAAAGGTGTTATAGGACTCATCGAGAAAGAAGAAAATTTACCCTTTACAGAGGATGGAATAACTCCGGATATTATAATGAATCCTCATTCAATACCTTCTAGATTAACGGCCGGGCAGCTTTTGGAAATGATTTCAGGTAAAATAGGAGCTCTGAAAGGGGAAAAAATGAATGAAACGCCATTTAATGCCGATAGTGAAGAGAAGTTGAAGGAAGAATTGAAGGAACTTGGATTTAGGAGCGATGGCAAAGAAGTTTTGTACAATGGTGAAACTGGAGAAATGTTGGAAGCTGAGATATTTACTGGAATGATATATTATCAAAAATTGGAACATATGGTCTCCAATAAACTGCATGCGAGGAGTAGAGGACCAGTGGCTTTGTTGACAAAACAACCTACTGAAGGAAGAGCAAAAGAAGGAGGCTTGAAACTGGGAGAAATGGAGAAGGATTGTATTTTATCTCACGGAGCTTCTCTATTGCTCAAAGAAAGGTTTTCTTCTGATGAAGTAGAGCTCCCAGTATGTAAAGAATGTGGCCTTCTTGCAGTAAAGGACCACACTAAAGACGAGCTCTATTGCCCTGTATGTGGAGATAGTGAGATAGAGCACGTAAAAATGAGTTATGCTTTTAAATTGTTGTTGGATGAATTGAAGAGCATGATGATTTATCCAAAACTCAATATAGAAGAAGAATAGGTGATAAAATGCCCTCAAAAATAGGATCAATTGAATTTGGAATCTTGCCGCCTGAGAAGATCAGGAAATTGGCAAAGGTTGAAATTACTAAACCCGACCTTTACGATAGAGGTGGCTATCCAGTGGAAGACGGAGTAATGGATCCGAGGCTAGGTGTAATAGATCCTGGAATGAGGTGCAGGACCTGTGGTGGAAGTGTAGGTACTTGTACAGGACACTATGGGTATATAGACTTGTCCAAACCTGTTATACATGTAAGATATGCTAAAGTTATCTATAAATTACTCAGGGCTACATGTGAAAAATGTAAAAGACCTCTTGGCGATGAAGAAGAAATAGAAGAGATGGACGATCCATTGTACAAATTATATCTAGCCAAGCGGAAGAAGTGTCCACATTGTGGAGCTGAGCAGGATAAGATCAAGTTTGATAAGCCCCACACATTTAGAAAGGGTGGAGATATATTGACACCTGTTGAAATAAGAGAATGGCTAGAAGAGATTTCTGATGAAGATGTTGAAAAATTTAATTTAGGTGGTGGAAGGCCCGAATGGCTAGTGATCACTCAATTATTAGTTCCACCTGTAACCATGAGGCCAAGTATTACTTTGGAAAGTGGTGAGAGAAGTGAAGATGATTTAACACATAAATTGGTCGATATTATACGTATAAATCAGAGATTGAGTGATAATGTAGATATAGGAGCCCCAGATTTTATAATAGAAGATCTTTGGGAACTTCTACAATACCACGTTTCCACATTTTTTGATAATAGTTTGTCAGGAGTACCACAGGCAAGGCATAGGAGTGGTAGACCATTGAGAACATTAACCCAGAGACTGAAGGGTAAAGAGGGAAGATTTAGAGGAAACTTGAGCGGTAAGAGAGTAGATTTTTCTTCCAGGACTGTAATATCGCCTGATTCCCATTTGAGTATAAACGAAGTTGGTGTACCTATAAAAGTTGCCAAGGAACTTACAGTACCTGTCAGGGCCAACGATAGGAATATTTCGAATTTAAGATCGATAGTAAAAAAAGGTCCTAATACGTTAGGGGGAGCAAATTATATAGTTAGGCCTGACGGCAGGAAGAAAAAGATAACCGATGAAAACAAAGATGAACTGGCAGAGGAAATAGAGGTCGGATATAAAGTTGAAAGGCATTTGCAGGACGGTGATCCCGTACTTTTCAACCGACAACCAAGTTTACATAGAATGAGCATCATGGCTCACAGGGTTAGGGTCATGCCTTGGAAGACATTCAGGTTGAACTTATGTGTGTGTCCTCCATACAATGCTGACTTCGATGGAGATGAGATGAATTTACATGTACCTCAGACAAAGGAAGCTCAAACAGAAGCTGAAGAACTGATGCTTGTACAGAAACATATTAGAAGTCCACGATATGGTGGTCCTATTGTGGGATGTATCCAGGACCATATAAGTGGGTTGTATTTATTGACGCAGGATGGAACTACTTTGAATAAGGGATCTGCTGTCCAATTATTGAGTAACATCGATGTTGAAGTGGAAATAGATAAAGATGAAGTTACAGGCAAGGAACTATTTAGCTATCTCTTGCCAAATGATTTGAATATGAAATATAGACCCAACAGTTATACAGAGGATGATGAATGGGTCAGGATAAAGGACGGTGAGTTGAAGGAAGGAGTTATAGATGTCAACTCTGTTGGTGATGGCGACGGACAATTGCTAGCAAAAATAGAGAAGATATATGGAGATGAGAGGGCAAAGGATTTCTTAAATCAGGTTTCATCGTTGGGAATAAAATATTTAGGTATGCGGGGTTTCAGCATAGGTATAACCGATTCAGATATATCTGATTCTGCCAACAAGAAAATAGATAAAGCTATACAAAAATCGAAGAAAAAGAGTGAAGAATTGATTCAAGATTTTGAAAAGGGCAATATTGAAAAGTTACCCGGACAGAGTTTGAGGGAAACACTTGAAACTAATATAATGATGTCTCTCAGAGAAGCTCTGAACGAGACAAGTGGTATAATAGAAGGAGACCTGGAAAAAGATAATCCAGCTGTTGTGATGGCACTTTCAGGTGCAAGAGGTAGTCTAATTAATCTAACACAGATAGCTGGATTGGTTGGACAGGAGACAATACAAGGAAAGAGAATTACTAGAGGTTACAAGAATAGAACACTATCTTACTTCCAGGAAGGGGACCTGACCCCACAGGCTCATGGATTCGTACAATCTTCATTCAAAGATGGATTAACTCCGTATGAATTCGTTTATGATGCTATGAATGGTAGAGAGGGTCTGATGGATAAATCTTTAAGAACCCGGCATTCTGGTTACATGTATAGAAGACTTGTGAATGCTCTACAGGATTTCAAGGTAGAGTATGATGGTACTGTGAGAGATAATAGGAAGGTTATGATACAGTTCACACCAGCAGAAGACGGTATTGATCCCAAGAAGAGTGACTGGGGCGAAATAAATATTGAAAGGATTGCTGAAGATGTGGTAGGTGAATAAATTATGAGAGCTAAAATAGAAAAACTTGAGGATGAATTACCTCTTTCCGTTTTAGAAGATCTAGAAGAATATTTCAAGGAACATGATGTTACTAAGAAACAGGAAAATGAAATAATCGAAAGAACCAAAGAGCAATACAAGAAAGCAACTTATGAACCAGGCGAGGCCATAGGGATCCTTGCCGCACAAAGTATAGCGGAACCATCTACCCAGATGACTATGAGAACCTACCATGTTGCAGGAGGTGCTCAGGTACAGGTAACGCTGGGTTTACCTAAATTAATAGAAGTTGTCGATGCTAGGAGAAATCCTTCTACTCCTGCCATGACCGTATATCTTGACGAGGATCATAATAACAGGGACGATGCAAGGAAAATAGCTACTAAGATACGTGAGACTAAGTTCAAAAATGTTATATCGGAAGATACAGTTGATTTGGCAGGTATAGAGGTAGAATTTACTATAAACAAGGAAAGGCTTGAAAATCTTGATATGGATCTAGAATCCCTTCTTTCCAAGGTCAATAAGGCGAATAGAAAAGTTAATTTTGAACTAAATGATAATGTTTTGAAAATGGAGCCTAAAGATGAGGATGTAAGTATACGTGATCTACATAAATTGAAGATAAGGGCCATCGAGAAAAGAATAAGCGGTATAAAGGGAATTACTCAAGCTGTTGTTAGAGAGAAAGGAGATGAATGGATGATAAGTACGTTGGGATCCAACTTGAGGAAAGTTTTGAAAATAGAAGGTGTAGATGCTACTCGAACTATTTCTAACGATATTAGAGAAATGAAAAAAGTTTTAGGAATAGAGGCATGTAGAAATTCAGTTTTGAAAGAAGCCTCAGATACCCTCGAAGATCAAGGTATTGATGTAGATAAGAGACATATAATGCTTGTTGCAGATGCCATGACAGTTGATGGGGATTTAAATGCTATAGGTAGATATGGAATTTCCGGAGAAAAGGGATCAGTTTTGGCCAGAGCAAACTTTGAAGTTACTGTCAGACATCTAACAGAGGCTGCTATAGAGGGTGAAATTGATGAACTCAATTCAACTGTTGAAAATGTATTGATAAATCAGGAAGTGCCAATTGGAACAGGTATGTGTGACCTAAAATTCAAACCACCCCAAAAGGAGTGATCTTATGATAGAAGAAGAAATTAAGCAAGAAAAAGCTAATGAAAACCTTGTAATCGGTTTCAAGGAAGTTAAAAGGAGTGTTGGGAAGGACAAAATAGAAAAAGTTATTTTGGCTAACAATTGTCCTGAGGATTTGAGAAAAAGTATAGACAAGTTGAAAGTTGAAGTTGTCCAAAGTGATATGAATAACAAGGAAATAGGGACTGTATGTGGAAAACCTTTTAATATTTCAGTCTTGGGGTTAAGTAAATAAGCAGGGATATTATGAGAGATTTTAGTAGAGAAACTATTGAGCTTATGAATATATTTAGCGAGATTACGAATGTGGATGCTAGAGATTGTATTCCAGGGGAAGATAGAGTTTATTTCTTAGTTGAGCCTGGTAAGGCTGGATTGGCCATAGGCAAGAACGGTAAAAGTATAAAAAAATTACAGAAAGCACTTAAAAAGCGTGTGAAAGTTTTCGAATACTCGGAAGATAAAATGGATTTTATCAAGAGCATGATACCGGAGGCTAAAAACATAAATATAAAGGATGATAAAGCAATTGTTAAAATAAGTAAAAAAGATAGGGGTAAAGTAATAGGTAAAAAAGGATCGAATATAAAGAAAGTAAGAGAATTTATCAAAAGAAATAGTGTTTTAGAAGGATTGGATATCAGGTAGGTGATTAAATGGGAAAAGTTGCTGTTTTATTGAAAATAACTCCAAAACCGGATTATGATATAGATAATCTTAAGGAGAATTTGGAAAGCGAAATGGAAATCGAAGATATACAGAAGAAGAACATAGGTTTCGGATTATCTGTACTTAAAACATTGATACTTATTCCAGATACAGAAGAAGGAGATACGGACAAGTTGGAAAATAAAATATCGAGTATAGAAGGAGTTAAGAGGGCAGAAGTAGAGGATATAAACCTCTTGTAAGATCTTAAAATTATTTAAGCTTGTTTTCTTAATGAATTATTAATTGGGCTCGTAGCTCAGTCCGGCAGAGCACGAGGCTCTTAGGACTTTCCAGAGAAACCTCGGAGTCGCGGGTTCAAATCCCGTCGAGCCCAC
>JBDGUQ010000130.1:3170-8708 GCA_042215785.1 Candidatus Aenigmatarchaeota archaeon | reverse complement strand
GTTATCACCCATTGCCAGTGCACATTTACCCAGAAAGTATATGGAATATATACCAAATAAGCAGTTAACAAGGGATATATAGTCCTTTTTGTAGATAAACTTGGTTATTTTGTAGTTCTTTGCGAATTTCACATTTACACCGTATTTATTTGGAGCATATCTATCTTTAAATTGCCCAGTTTATCTTTTAAGTCACTCAATTCATTATAGAATGGCATATATTCAAGTTTACCCCTACCCACCAACCGTTTACCCATCAAAGTTATGCCCTTATTGGGTAGAGGAACTGGACTGATTTTTTCAAAAAATTCTCTACTGGTGTCATTTGTAAAAACATCTTCTCCCAGAGATTCTATCAATATATGGTAATTCAACCCTTTCCAAAATTCCATCCCATTTTCATTGTCTCTGTGGACACCTATGACAATAAAAAACGATCCTAACTCTTCTATTTCTTCTTCGAGTTTCTTTACCAGATATTCGCCCATTCCTTGATTTCTATATTTTTTATCTATGAAAATACTTCCCATAGTTCCTATTTTCCCAGGAAAAGTCCTCGTATAACCACAACCTATGTTTTTACCATTTTTCTTTAATAGATAAAAATCTCTCTTGTCGTGATTTTCTGTAGGTTTAGAAATGTATTGGTTGGAACCACATAATTCTTCTATGGATTCCAGATCATCGGTTTTCTCGAGTTTCATTTAAGGACCTTAACAATAAAAGGGTAAGTATATTTTTAAATTTTCCATTTTTATTCGGACATTATTAATTGACTGAAATCTAGATAAATTTAAGTGGAATGAAAAGAAAATATCTTTATGGAACTTGAAAATTACCTAAAATTACCCATTTCTATAGTATTATGCCTTTCTGCAGGTATATTGGGTTCGACATTCACAACCACGACCACCATGTGGTATCTTAATTTAACTAAACCCTGGTTTCAACCACCTGGGTGGTTATTCGGTCCTGTCTGGACTATTTTATACATTTTAATGGGAATTTCCCTATATCTTATATGGAAGAGAGGGTTCAAAGAGACGAAAATAAAGAAAGCGGTTTATATTTTCTTAATCCAACTGTTTTTGAATGGTCTATGGTCTTTTGCATTCTTTGGTTTTCAGGATCTATTATTGAGTTCGATAAATATCATAGTTTTATGGATCCTACTTTTGATGACTATATGGAAATTTTATGAAATATCTAAAAAGGCAGGACTCTTGCTTGTGCCCTATTTGATATGGGTAACATTCGCCACTCTGTTGAATTTAACGATATTTATAATCAATTAATACTTCCATGATTCTCCATTTTTATTAATTCTTCCTCGGGAATTCCATCATCCGGTTCTTTCGGTCCCGTTGTAGCAGGAACATGTTAACTATTTCCTTTCAATATAAAATCCTTATTAAGTGAATGGTAATTTTCTTGATTTAAACTATTAAATTCTTCCATATCATCCGAATAAAATGTTCTAAACCGTTCGGGTCTTTCTACACAATGTTTTTCAGTGGGGATATTGAAATAGTCCACGGCTTCTTTCACTGGATAACAAAATTCCATTTGGTTATAAACAGGTTCCCACTTTTTCGTGAGCCTTCTATGAATAATTCTTCTCATATCTGAAACATATTTGAATCTGCATGGAACTGCAGAACTAGTATTGTCTTCTTGGAACGGAGGGTCATTTCTCATCATAATTCTTTCCAATGCTCTTGTAGTTCTATCTCTCCTATAATTGAGTTCATTTTTGTGAAATATATCTCTATACCAATCTGGTGGATGGTTTTCGGCAACCCTGATTTTATGACCTGGGTATCTTTTACGGGGCGCGTCATAGAGTGTTACTTCTAACCGGTTATTTTCCAATTCGTCCAACATTTTTTTGGCTTCCTTCACATATATATTGGATATCCTGGTAGGGAGCTGTCCCAAAGGTTTTTCCGGATCGAATGTTTCCATGAGTTATAAATACACAAAATAACTTTTTTATTCTTGAAACAGGAAAATACTAGATATTAATTATTTATACATACAAACAAAATTTTAGGTAAAATACTAAGAGTGACGATAACTAATGGAAAATGAGGAGAAACAGGACAAGAATTCTTTACGGGATGTATTCGATATAGAAAACAAAGAAATACCAAATAAATCGTGGTGGTGGTGGTTCTGGCTTTTCTTCATGAAGAACCCTGAAAACCCACAAAGACCTAAACAATTGATGATACTTTGGTCCACTAAAAACGAGAACAAAATAAATTGTAACAACAAAACGATAAGATTAAATGATCTATCTGATAGAAAAAATATGGATGGAGCAGTTGCAGCATGGTATTATGATGGGAAAAAAATGCACCATAATTTTCTTCTGGAAAAATGTAAGTTAAATATTGAAAATAATACTTTGAAGACAGAAACGGATCCGAGGACGAGTTTTTCTGTGAACAACAGTCAAAATATTGTTAACATAGGAAACGATTTCAGATTAGTATCAAGAATGAGAAACAATCATGTTTTCGAAGATTTGGATAGCTATGAAAAAAATATCATTGGTGAAAAGGGATACTCGATGATGAGGATGAATAGGATGGATCTGGAAGGTGTAATAAAAGGTGAAGAAATAACAGGTAGTTCATACTTTCAAAGAGTATTCGTCAATGCTCCTGCTGTTCCATGGTACTGGGGCATATTTCATTTTGAAAACGGCGGAAGTCTTAGCTATTATAATCCACATTTCCTGGGTAAATCGATCAAAAAGGACATATCTCTTTATGATGGAAACGAATTGCATGAATTCACCACTATAGATGTAAAAAGAATTGGTAATAGTGCGCCTAATTTCATAATTTCAGGTAAGGAAGAAAACAAAGAAATAAAGTTTACCGTAAAACCATATTCTAAATCATCATGGACTTTCAGAAAGAAGATGTTAGGAATTGTTCCGAACAAACTCGTCTATAATGAATACCCATCCAAAATAACTGATTTACATTTCAGGGACAAAAATAAGAATATTGAAATTACAGGAAATGATCTGGGACAAAATGTAGGTAATTCCGAATATACAACAGGATTTTTATATTAGAAAAATTAAAGGATTGTGTAAAAAGTAAGTAAAATAGAAAGGTGTATGGTAAGATGTCATATGTAGAAAAGAAAGTAAAGAAAGCACTAAAGGAGAATGAAGTGAAATTTGAGGAGATGGAGCACGATCCAGTCTACACATCTACCGAAGCAGCAGAAGCAAGAGGTTTAGATTCTCCTAAAAATGGTGTTAAATCTTTAATGTTCAAAACAGCGGAAGGGAAATATATTATTGTTTTGACTCCTGGCAATGAAAAAGTCGATGAAGGGAAGATATCTGATTTGGAGGGGACTCAAAAAATCTCATTGGCCACACCAAATGAAGTGAAAAAGGTAGCTGGAGTAAAGGTCGGATGTGTGCCTCCCTTTGGGCATAGAAAAAGCCTGAAAACCTTTCTAAATAAAAAATTATTGGATAGAGATTTTCTATATTTTAATCCAGGATCTCACGAAAAAAGTATTAAAATGAGAGGAGAAGACTTGATAAAGGTTTTAGATGATCCCATCTTGTTCTAAACATCAAATTTATGGAATAAGTATAAAAGTTTTGAAAATCATTTCTACATACCAAAAAGGTGGATATAATTAACTCCGAAGAACTATTCGATAAATTACATGAAGCTGAACCTCCGTTAGCCATATTAAACCATAATAATCCCGATCCAGATTCTATGTCATCTGCGTACGCTTTAGGTGAATTATCCGAAAAGGACTATAAAATTATCACGGAGAATGGTGTTAATAGACCTGAAAACCAAGCTCTAGTTCATTATTTGGGATTGGACATAGAAAACCTGAATAGTAAGGAATTTGATGAAAAGATGGAAAAGGAATTTGGATCCGTTTCTATTGTGGATTCACAACTTGGTAATTTACCCGATGGATATGATAATATCATTAAAGAAAGGTATTTAGATAAACTCATTTCTATTCAAGACCATCATTCATTGGAGGAAGAAACTGAAAGTTTAGATGGTGATAACATATATATCGATATTAGGCCTGATGTTGGTTCAACGGCTACAATTCTAACCGAATGCATAGATAATTCAGATTTTGAATTGAACGGTTTAATGGCAACCGCATTATATCATGGCCTTTATACAGACACCGGTTCGATGAAAAAATCTCTCAAGGATGCGGATGTAACTGCATTATCCAAACTCAATAATTATATTGACTGGGACAAATTTGGAGAGATAACGGGTGAAGAATATTCTCCAGAAACTCTGGAAGTTTTCCGGAGGGTAATAGAGAACAAAGATGTGAAAGACCAATATCTAGTATCAAATACAGGTATTATAAGTGAGGATAATATAAGTTCAGTTTCCCAATCTGCCGATTTTATTTCAAAACAAGAGAAAATAGATGTGGCAATTGTTTCTGGTATAGATGAAGATAATGAAAAAATACAGATTTCAGTGAGAGCGATGGGAACAAAAAACAACGCTGAAGATATTGTCATGGAAGGTTACAATAAATTTCCCGGTAGTAAAGTCGGGGGACGTAAAAAGGCCGCAGGAGGGAGTATACCACTTGGTTTTACTAAGTATAGTTTAGGAGACGATGGATTTGCTGAATTCATATTCAAGAATATAAAAAGGGCAGCATGGGATGCTGTTGGTAAAGATTAATTTATCCTGATAATTTTACCAAGTATGGTTCCAATTTCTTTTTGAGTTCTTCCAAATTTCCATAGTAAATTATTTTTGTATTTTTGGAACCACTGATCATTTTAGATAACGTACCATTTTTATTTCTATATAAACAGATAACTTCTCTACCTTCTGAAATCATTCTTCCTATTTCATAACCTACCCCCAGACTGGGAGTTGTTACTTCGGCTACAATGAGATCGGATTCCCTTAGCCATTCTAGATCCCTATCATGGACATCCTCAGCACTTTTATCTTCTTCCCCATTTTCCGATAAATCTTCTTTTCCAATATGTTCTGTCAGAACTTCCCCATAATTTTTCAGTAAATCAATAATTTTCGAGTACAACTGTACATCACTCCTACCACCTGTTATAGATCCCGCGAAGTATATTTTCATAACAACCACAATTTATAACAAGATCCATGATTAAATAATGTATGGTTAGGTGGTAATTTGACCGGAAAGAAAAGAACACATGTTTTTATTTCGGGTAGGGTTCAAGGTGTAGCTTTCAGAGCTTCTACTAGAAGAAAGGCCAAAAAATTAGGAATTAGTGGGTGGGTAAGAAACCTGTCGGATGGTAGGGTTGAGGCTGTTTTTGAAGGAGAGAAAAATAAAATAGAACAGTTAATTGAATGGTGTCGTAGAGGCCCTATAGGTGCCCGTGTTACGGATTTGAAATTTAACTGGGAAAAACCAGAAGATTTAGAAAATTTTGGGGTTAGATATTAAACTTTTTTTGATTTAAATAGAGATATGTCAAGAAATAATCCAGAAAACTCAAAAGGA
>JBDGUQ010000130.1:0-3160 GCA_042215785.1 Candidatus Aenigmatarchaeota archaeon | reverse complement strand
GATTGCATATATCTCTAGATATTGAAGGCACCCTTGTCAATATAGAAAAACCCTATTTTGAAGATATAGACTCCAAATACGGAACGAAATATGAATCAAAGGGTACTGGAGAGTGGTATCTTACTGATATTCCCGAAGCTTCTCCACAAGATTTTGTAGAAAAAACTAAACAGATATGGCTGAATGAAATTGACAGGATGAAACCAATAGAAGAGGGTTTTGAAAAATATATCAAAAAGATAGATGATAGACACACCATAGATTTAGTTACGGAAAGGCAAGGTTGTAGAAATAAATTAAAAGATTGGATTGAGGGACATGGATTAAGAGAAGGCAAAGATTATAAGAATTTCATAGTAACCAAAGACAAAAGCACATTTGAAGATAAGTATGATGTCTTTGTAGATGATAAACCTATTCTAGATGTTAAAAATCTAATTGTTTTTGACAGAAATTACAACAAAGAAAGAACTTCTCCGATAAGGATATTCAGTTTGGGTGAATTGATTCCCATGTTCAACAAATATGAAGACATAGTAAGAAAAATGATGAATTTCGGATGATTTACTCATATCTCAATGAATCCGTAGGTTTCAACTTGGCAGCTTTTCTTGCCGGTAAAACACCTGATAGACTGCCGATTCCAAACGAAAATGCCAATGCACCTAAGATTAATTCAGGTGTTATCGCAATTTCCAAAATAGACAACCCAGTCATCTGTATTATTCCATATTCTGCTACCTTCCCCAAAATAGCACCTAATATTATTCCGATAATCCCTCCTATAACTCCAATTAAACCGGACTCTATGAGGAAAATTCCGAGAATATGTGAATTTTTTGCACCGACAGATTTCATTATACCTATTTCCCGCGTCTTCTCCAAAACGGAAGTATACATTGTATTCATGATGCCAACACCCCCGACCAATAAAGATAATGCGGCAATACCCAGCATCAAACCCTGAACTAAACCTAAAACATTATCTATACTTTCTCTTATCTGTTCCGTCGTCTGAACGGAGAAGTCCTTTGTTCCACGTTCATCTTCCAGCTCATCTTCTATCGTTTCCTTGACCTCTTCTATATCGAAAGTCTCATCTGTATCAACATATATTGTTGAAACTTCATCTTCTTTTTTAAATAATTCCCTGGCAGTATTCATGGGTATCATTAGAGCTTTGTCATCAGTCGGGTTACCAACAGGCTCCATGATACCAACTACACGTATACTGTGGTCATCCACTTTCAAAGAATTCCTCAATTGTATTTTTTCATCAAAGGTTTCTGTGGCCAGCGTATCACCCAAAACAGCCTTGAAGTGATCATTTTCCCGGAGAGGTCTTCCTTCAGCTATTTCAAATTGAGGAAAAGATTCGTAAATACTGGGACTCGCTCCGAATATACCGATTGGTTTTTCCTTTCCATTGAATTCTACAATCGAAAACTGGGTCAACATGGTTTCGACCGCTTCGACGCCCCTCACATGCTCAATGGTTTCGGCATCTTCTTTATATAGCTGTGAAGAACCCAAACTGGGTCCATATTGTTGACCGCCCGATATACCGGGCATTATTATTATTTTGTCTTTCCCTATTTTATCGAATTCTTCATTAATCGCTGCACTCATTCCCTGCGAAAGCGATATCAAGGCTACCACAGCTGCAACACCTATAAATATACCTACAATAGTCAGCCAGGAACGAGTTTTCCTATGCTTTATACTCTTGACTGCAAAAACAAAAGCATCTAAAATCATGTTCATTCTTCCAATTTAACTTTTTTGGACTTCCATTTCCTGTATCCAAAGAAGCCCACAAGCAATACTATAACAAGTATTACTATCATATACAGCGTTCCATTTGATTTTACCAAATTGAACTTACTTATCTCACTATCATCATAGGTTTCAATATTCATTGAATGGGTTTCTTCTATCGAATTTCCTTCTGAATTTTTGTAAGTAAGTTTCACTGGAATCATGATCTCGTCAACTCCCTCTTCTATATACACATCAAATGAAGAAGATTCGTAGTCATCTGATTCCATATTTCCTACATATACCTTGGGAGATGTGACCACCTTATATTTTTTTCCATCCAGTAATTCCATATTGACGAACTTGGCGCTGGAAAGTCCTCTGTTAATAAGGCTAATAGAAATCTCTTTTGTTGTTCCTGCTTTGAAGAATCCACCGTCTATCTTAGCCAGATTGATCTCCAGTTCCGGTTCACCACCTATTATTATTCCAGTATATTCCTCTTTAGAAAAGGATGTTCCGGCATCATTTTCAAATTCTATGTTTATAGGCACTTTGTATGCCTTTTGGTCAGCACTTGCACTCGCCTTCAAATCAAATTTGACAGAAGCACTTTTACCTGGGCCTATTTTTTGGATTCTTTTCACTGTCGAAGACCCTATAGTTATGAGTGGTATATCTTCCGATGACAGATCTAGTGAAACATCTATATTTTTCAAATAAGCATCTGCGAGGTTTTTTAGTTTGATTTCAACTTCTTCTGTCTTGGAAGGTGCGATTGTCTCCGAATCGAGTGAAACATTTTCCACTATCAATGCTGTATCGTCGGTTCTCACTTCCACATCGAGATATTTAGTTATTACTAAATCATCATGCCGTATTTTGAATTTTAGTTCATTCTCTCCCTGTACAGCATTCTGATCTATCCTTATTTGGAAGTCCGTACGGTATTCCTCAAGAGGTTGAATATCACCGAAATTCTTAACTAGTTCTTCATCCGGATCAGCTTTGAAGGGAAATTCAGGAATAAGTTCTATTGTAGTGTTTTCTGCAATTTTGTCTCCCTTGTTTATCAACTTTACCCATACATTTGCATACTCTCCAGTCTCCAGTGGGGCAGGTTCAGTTCTAACTAAAACTAGATCCATCCACATCGTATCATATGTGGAAGCACTAACAGTCGAAAATGTAAAAATAAATAAAAATAACATGAAAGAGCTCAAAAATATTTTAGATTTTTCATTAATTTTCATTCACAACACCATCCTTAATTGTTATAGTTCTTTTTGAAAAGCCGGCAGATCTCGGGTCGTGGGTAACCATTACAATTGTTTTGTTGTTTTTCTCGTTTAAATCCTTAAGGAATTCCAGTACTCCCTTTCCTGTCTTACTATCGAGATTT
>JBDGUQ010000126.1:4806-8684 GCA_042215785.1 Candidatus Aenigmatarchaeota archaeon | reverse complement strand
CTTTACCTCTTCTTCCTTCACCTCGCTGCCGAATTTCTCTGCCTGTTTTTGGAACGTTTCTATAAGTTCACTGCCTTCTGTACTCAGTACTCCTGGGTAGTTTTCTATCACATGTGCATTCAATGCCGTCCCTCCTAGAATTTTCCCCATTATCAGGTTTTTTATTCCAAATCTTGAAGCGTATAAACCTGCAGAAAATGCGGCAGGTCCACCTCCTATTATTATTAGATCATACATTTTGAGCACCTCCGAGAAGTTGTGTATTTTATAGAGCAAAGGTTTTTATATTTAATCCTTATTGTTCTTCAGTAATTTTTCCCTTTGGTTCGCTTTCTTTAAACGCCTTTACGTTGAATTTGTATAGTTTTGTCGATTCAGATAGCCATGCAGTTGGATCTGCAAGTCCTGCTTTGAAGCATAACTGACCTAGAAAATCCTCTTTTTTAGATATCTTGTTCCATACCTGTGGTAGAAAAAGGCCTTTGTTATTGTTATTTTCAAGAATAAGTCCATCTACACCTTTTTTTATTTCATTTAGTATTTCATCCTTCTTATCTACCTTTATTTCTTCGGGTTCTGTCAGTATTGATACTTCTACTGTTATTTTTTCCAATTCTTCTTCTGATAATGGAGGAAACCTGGGATCATTGCAGACTGATTTTGAAGCTTCTATTATGTTATTTATTGTCGTATCAGTGGGTTCTGGAATTCCTATACATCCCCGTAATTCTCCTTTTTTGTTGATTGTTACAAAGATACCCTTCCTTTTGTCCAGTTCTTTAGGATAATTTTCAATTTCGGTATTTTCATTGCCAAGATATTTTTCCATTGTTTTTCGGGCCAATTTCACTGAAAATTTTCCCATATCATCGTCTATCATATATTTTTATTTCTATTCATAATATAAAAATTCAAGATAATTTAACAGAATTTTTCTTTTGTTGGTCGGTACACAAACTTTAAAAGTTTATAAGCATGAACATTATTAAATTATTAACAAAACATAGCGGGGTAGAACAGCCTGGAGTGTTCGGCGGGCTCATAACCCGCAGGTCGTGTGGTTCAAAAGAAGGAAATGTTTTGATTTCCTCCGGAAAATCCCACCCCCGCTACCAACCCTAACTTTTTTCTGTGTTTTTTATTCCTGAATCCTGTTCAATATCTTTCAAGATCTTTGTGAATTGATTTTTCTGTTTTTTATTCAAATAATTTCGGCTTTCGACACTAATTTATTATGTTTTTTGTTTCTGTCGAAAATAATGAAAATTTCTGAATATTTAACCTTAAATTTTTCTCTAAAACGTATATGTCGACCCATTGTATCCCCCATTTTATATACTTCGACAGAACAGAGTAGATTATACATTGGTGTATAAATCAACTGTGTGTGGGTTGTTGAGTACTTAGAAATAACAATTGGAGAAGATATTATAATGGGTAATAATACTAGAGATAAAATACTAAATTTATTAGAAGAAAGAAAGGAAGGATTAACAATAAAGGAGATATCTAATTCTGTTAATAAGCATAGGCACACAGTTGCTAAGTATCTTTCAAAATTAAAAAAAGAAGGAAAAATATTGCAAAGAGATGTCGGCTCAGCTAAATTATTTTATCTTTCCAAAGTCTTGAATGAGGACGACACTAAAGGAGCCCGTCACAGCTTTGAAAAGGGCGACTATAACAAGCATATTTTACTTTTCAGTACAACGTTCTTATTGCTCATAATAGCTCTTTCTAACATTGGGGGCATTACGGGACTATTCCTGCAACCTACACACAATAAAATGAATGTAAGTGTTCATCCTCAAATTGAAATGCCCCAGCTTTTCAGATTGAATAAAACCAATATAAAGGAGTTTCCATTGGATTTCTCCATAGATTTGGATAACAATACAAAGGTTCTTTCTTCGGATCTTATTATTGAGGGCAGGAGTGATGGTAATACAAAACTTGAAGTCTTAAATGACGGGGAAAAGATATGTCAAATAAATACAGGTCGAAACGATTTCAGCAGAAGATGTAATTTGGACTCTATGATATCAAAAGGCAGCTTTCCAAGTGATCTATCACTTAATTTAAGATTTAAAGGCGCCAATCTTGACGTTTCGGAGACTCCAACCGGACTTATGATATCTAACAAGACCGGTGGAGATTCAGATGAAGATGAAGGTTCCCAAGAAGTGAAGAAGCCAAAAGAAGCGGGTAAAAAGAAAGAGAAGAATGGGAAAGAAACTTCCATTGAAACAACGGTTGAGGAAAAAACGACGTCCACCGTAACCTCTGTGGAGGAAACATCAACTACATCAAAGGATACTACAACTTCAATGATTGAAGAGACGACAACCATACCGAAAACTTCTACTACAAAAGAATCAATTAATAGGGAGTCCACCACTTCAACAGTAGAGCAATCAACAACTACCACAGAAGGGGTTGATACTAACGATTCAACAGAGGTAACTACAACAATTCTTGAGAACGATACAGAAGAATTGACCGAAACTACAACCAGTGTACATGAAATGGATAATAAGACATCCAAAGGATCGCGGAGGAGAAATAAAACAAAGGAAGGTGTTT
The DNA here is from genome assembly GCA_042215785.1 of Candidatus Aenigmatarchaeota archaeon. Taxonomy (GTDB): domain Archaea; phylum Aenigmatarchaeota; class Aenigmatarchaeia; order PWEA01; family JBDGUQ01; genus JBDGUQ01. The sequence continues at coordinate 6,101 of JBDGUQ010000126.1, read as the reverse complement.
CAAATGAGACAACAACTACAACAGTCCAGAACGAAACAATTTCGGTTAACAGGACGGAATCTACGGTGGAATTTGAAAACTTGACAAACGAAACCCAGGGACAAAATATCACTGTCAATGAGACAACGACTACAGTAGAATCAGGTCAACAGGAAATTGGAAGAAACAAGACCAATAAGAGTAAATTTGTAACCATACAATTAACCGAAGTTAAACTACTGTTGACCTATGAGAATGAAACAAAGAGAAATGAGACAAATATTACTAATGAAACAGGTGTGAGTGATCCTTCAATAAATAGGACTACCAATGAAACACTTCCAGGTGTAGTATTACCGAATCAAACAAATAGAACCAATGTGACTAGAAGTTTTCCTTCGATTTTCCTCAACACTCGGAATAGAACTGTAAATAGGAATAGGAGTGTAACTTTTACAGTCAACGAGACATCTGGCCAAGATTTGATAAGAAGTGTTAATATAACAGTTGGAAATTTCAGCTATCGGATGTCAAATAATACAGAAAAAGGAAACGATTACTGGATATATGAGTGGGTTGCATTTAATGAAACGGGAGATTATACAGTAACTGCGGAGGCATTTGACGGGGATTTGGAGCTACTGAATACTTCCTCGATAAATATGAGTATAGTGGAGAGAAACTTGAGCGAGGAAGTAACAGTTCCTTCCATAGATTTTTCAATTTCCCGGAATCCTTTGAACATAAGTGAGAATACCACATTTTATGTCAACGAAACTTCTGGAGAAGAATTGATCGAAAATGTGACCATAAATATCAATGGATCCGATTACCAGATGTACAACAATACGACTTCTGGAAAAAATTACTGGTCTATGAACTGGACAGCCTTCAATAAAACTGGTAATTACACAGCTATTGCTGAAGCTTTGGACGTAAACAATAGTTTATTGACCAACTCAACGGTTCGTGTGATTGTTGCAAGCTTGACCAATATAACCAACGTAACTAATGTGACGGAAAACACCGTTCTTAATCTCTCCATGAATGATACTGTAGAGAAGGGAGACATCTTAGAGGTTGAAACAAAGCTTTACGGTGTTAATAGAACTCCTTTGAAGGATAAAATTGTTCACCTATTTTTGGATTCCGAGCTCCGTGCCAACAATTTTACCGGGTCGGATGGAACTTCCGGGTTTAAAATAAATACAACTGATTTGATTCTTGGAAAACATACAGTGAATGGTTCTTACTATGGGAATGAGACTTTGAACCTTTCTCCGAGTTATTCGTACAAAACTTTTGATGTGGTGCCG
>JBDGUQ010000126.1:0-4796 GCA_042215785.1 Candidatus Aenigmatarchaeota archaeon | reverse complement strand
AACCAATTTATAATTATCAAATATTACAACAAATATGACAAACATGGACTTACAGCTTTACGGTGAAAATGTAAGTCTAGGGAAGAATTTAACTCTTGAAGGCAGGCTAAGATATAATAATACGGGATTGGGAAACCAAACTTTAACCTTCTATTTGAACAACACCGAGGTAGGAAGTTCTTATACTAATAGCAGTGGATGGTGTATCGTTGAGCTGAATTCTTCCATCTTAACAACCGATACTTACTTTGCAAGGGTTTCTTTTAGTGGCAACGAATCATTCAACTTGACCAAGGTCAATGAGAAAGTTCCTATAGAGATACTTCCGCGGATTGAGCAGAAGAAGGCCATTGTTGGAGAGCCTGTCAGGTGGAAGAAAGTTGTTAAGAAGAGAAACGAACTTGATAAGTCCAAGGAGATAAATGTAAGTTTCAAGTTGCCTGCCGATGCCAGGGAAGTATCCGTAAGGAGACGTAATATCGAATCTCGAAGAGTATCCAATGAAAATGAAAGTAAGGTTGTAAGTGCGTACGGTGAAGTGCATCAATTTTCTACAGGGAGTTTAAGAACGCGTAGAATAAAGGAGAAGGAACCAATCGAAGATAGAATAAAGAAAAAAATGGGTGGAATAGAACTGCAGGAGGTTGTCTTGCAAGATAGAATAGAACCTGACAGGACCACTGAATATGAAGTTGAGTTCCAAACTTCTGCACCTGAAAAGGTCGAGAAGAGATCATGGGACAGGAAACAGGTCACAATATACTCCAATTCATCTTATCATTATTATAATGTTACAGCTTCTGCATCCCTCCCGGAAATGGAAAACAAACCAAGTATCTATAGGTTAGTCAGGAAGGATGTGGAAAATTCAAAAACCGATAATGTGGTTGATGAACTTTCCGCCAATCGAAGTAATTCAACGAATGATAATTTGAACTCATCGGAAAATTCGGAAAGTAATGGTTTATCGTATAAAAGGATTGATATTACGAACAATCCATTGTACAATGTAACCTATCTCGATACTAATAATGATTCCCTGTATGACAGAATAGTTTGGAACGTACCGGAGCTTTCTGAAGACACTTACGAGATAACATTGGATATACTGAATATTCAGTCCTATCCATCGATGGAAGGTAACTGGACTGTTGAATTCAACACGACTGGAATTTCCAATCTAACAATAACTCCTGTTAACAATACTACCTGGAGCAGGAATAGCGAGAACTCTTCACTGTACGACTTGAAATTCGAAGCTTTAACCTGCGGTAACGAAAGTGTTGACTACGAATGGATAGGTGGAAACAATACAAGTTCGGTTTTTGTGGAGAATTATTCCTGTAACGGAACAGGGATGGAGTTTTCCAAAGTTCTCACCGGAGGACATCATTATCTGAACTTCACCTTTGGTAACGAAAGCGAGATTGCAAAGAATCTGGTAACATTGCACTGGTCTCAGTATACCGATACAAATTTCAGTTCAGGGGATTTTTCCAACACGGAGACCCTGAATACGGGTGGAGATGCGTTCGTAAGGTTGCAGAGTTCGGGAAGTTCAGGAACGTGGAGCAATACAAAGAATCTCGGAGAAATGATGAATATAGTTGGTATTGATGTGTGGAACACACAGTCTTCCTGTAGTATGGATGTGACGGTAGAGGAGGTAAATGAGGGTGGTTCCGTTACAAAAACCCTGTCCGGTGGAAGTCCGGATTCATGGTCTAGCTTGGGGTTACAGGACAGTGAAGTCAAAATAACCGTAACCTTTGGATCTACATGTACAGACCAGGAAGTTGTTGATGGTATAGAGTTGGATGTGGAGGGGTCGAATACATGTGATGTGGATGATATGGATGTTGAAATCAGGACTCCGGATAATTCCTCCACCACTGGATGGCTACCAACTTCTTATAGTTCCGTAACGGGAACCTGTGGTTCGGATCCTGATACCACAGAAACATGGACTAATAATTACTTTTACTGCCCACAGGATGGAAGTTATGATGTGAGGACCAGGGCCTATACAGAAGAACAAGAAGCAAACAACACGTTTTCATGGGAAACCTCTGACTTTTTCGCAGATCAGTATTCCTGTTCGGGGCCCAGAGGATTGGCAGCCACGGGTCAGGACGGCGAACCTTTGAATTCGGAACTCGGTACGATGGAATTGACATGGACCGATAATACTTCTAATGAAGCCGGGTTCAGTATAGAAAGATCGAAGATGCCTACCTCTTTTTCTGAAATTGGAAATGCTTCGGGAGATACAACGGGTTATAATGATTCCAATCTGGAAGACAATATGGCTTATTATTATAGGACCAGAGCTTTTGGCAATGGGACTTATTCCACCTATTCTAACATGGCTGCCGGCACAACCGAAGACAGGACAGGTCCTACTTCATCCAATCTAACTGTTTCGGCAGATAACTCAAACAACGAAGTTGATTTGAGCTGGGAATGGAGCCAGGACGAGATAATGCCGGATGTTTCAAACGACGGATTGGTCGGTAGGTGGAACTTTGAGACAGGTTCAGGAACGATAGCAGAGGATAATTCAGGCAATGGAAATTCAGGAACGTTGGAAGGAGATCCGCAATGGACTAGTGGAATTCAGGGGGATTACGGTTTGGAGTTTGATGGTAGTGATGATTATGTTAAGGTTCCTGATGATGATAGTTTGGATCTTAGTACATATTCTGCTTTCACTATTTCCTGTTGGGCTTACCCTACTAATTTAGACACTGATAGAGACTGTGTAGCTAAAGGCCCAGGAGATAAAGGAATAGAATTAAGATACGATAATGGTAATGACAATTGGGTATTTGATTTGCATGATGATGGAGGTTGGAAATATGCTTGGCACAATGATATTTCTCCTTCTTTGAACTCTTGGGTTCACCTTCTGGGAGTCTATGATGATGGAGAGATTAAAATATATGTAAATGGAGATAAAGGGGAAACAACTTCGGTAGGCCCAATTCAAGATGTAACAAATTACGACTTACAATTGTCAAACTGGGGGACCGGGTCTAGGTATTGGTCAGGCTCCATAGACGAAGTCCGCATCTATGATCGTGCCTTATCCAAAGAAGAAATCAGAAAAATGTCTTTAGTTGGTCAGTGGCACTTCGATGAAGGTTCCGGTGAAAAAGCATTCGATGCAACATCCCATGGGAATAATGGACTTTTGAAGGATTCGAACCATTCCAATTCTGACGGGAATACACTTCCAACATGGACGGATGGAGTATACGACAAGGCCTTGGATTTCGACGGTATTGATGACTACCTCCAGATAAATAATTCGGAAAGTCTCAACATTACTGATGAGATAACTTTGGAAGTTTGGGTAAAAGATCCTCCAATAAAGGATTTGAATCAAAACACAGAGAGAACAGTCGAGGAACCCAATATAGAAGTCAATGAAAAATCTAGTTCCGAGGGAAAAGTCGTTAGCGTAAGTTCTGGAAAGGATTCCCACACCTATAATGTTTCAACCTCTACCACAATACCCGATACTGTTAAGAAACCAAGTATATACAAGGTGGTTAACGGGGAGAAAATAGATATTACAAAAGACCCCCGTTACAGTGTTAACTACTTGGATACCAACAACAACGGTAAATACGATAAGGTGACATGGGTAGTCCCGAAACTTTCTGAGAAGACCTTCCTAGTCGATATAGATATAATCAACGTGCAATCCTACCCCACTGTTGGGGGTAACTGGACTGTAAGGTTTAATACTACAGGTACTGCAGATTTGAGGATTACTCCGATAAATGGAACTAATTGGGAAGATAGCAGGTCAAATGGTAATTCAATTGATCTGGAATTTTTAGAAGTTATATGCGACAATAAATCTCTGGATTACAGGTGGATGGAAAATAGGGATGGAAGTAATACAGTTTTAATAGAGAATTACTCTTGCGATTATGAATGTAAAGAGGTTTCGAAAGTTTATACCGAAGGAAAACATCACCTTATGTTCGAATTCGGAAACGATTCCGATGTAGCTAAAAACAAGGCTTTCGAACGGACTTCAAGAGCTGACTGGAAGAACGGAACTTTGTATCACACCGAAGCGGACTCCTCTCCGGGAGATTTGAAACTTGGTTCAAAAAATTCTTCGGACGACTCCCTTGTCGGGTACTGGAGATTTGACAGTTCATCAGGAGATGTGAAAGATTATTCAGGAAACGACAATAATGGAACAACACACGGAGGAGTTACTCGTGGAGTTGACGGAATCAGGAATTCTACCGCTTTTGAGTTCGATGGAAGTGATGATTACGTGAATATATCAGAAAGTGAAGAACTTAAAATAGATAAATATCAGGGTATATCTTTTTGGTTTAAAGGAGAAGCACTTATTGGTGATAACGAGGGTTATCAGACTTTTGAGGTTGCCACAAATGGTTCTAGATTTTGTTATTGTATAGAAGAGGATGATGGCACAGATCATAATATTTGTGCAGATCCCATTTCTTGTAAAGATTCTTGGTGTCATGCTAGTTTGGTTTATGATGGTAGAGGTAGCGAATTATACATTAATGGGATTAAAAAGAGTTCTGATTCATTTTCTGCTGATATCTCATCTGATTCTTTGGATTTTGATGTAGGTTTTGCAAGCTCTTCTTGGGTTGCCTCTGATTCAATTTTTGGGAATGTGGATGTTTACGCAAGTGGTGTATTAGACGAATTGATGATTTATTCTAGATCATTAGGACTATCTGAAATAAAAGATCTTTACAGTCCCTCACCCGGGTACTATACAACGGAGTTCTTGG
>JBDGUQ010000124.1:1886-8848 GCA_042215785.1 Candidatus Aenigmatarchaeota archaeon | reverse complement strand
CCCATGACGTTTTAAAAGATTTACGTATTAATGCTAGCCAGAGTATGAAAGTCAGCAGGGAGGCGGCGATTCCGGAGAAGATGTAGGCAACGAGATTTCCAAAAATAGTTCCCAATACCACTATTCCAGCTGCACCAAGAAAATTAGCTTTGCCCTCTTTTGTAATTATCTTGCCAGCTAACCATAAAGATGGGGATATTACTACAATACTTGCGATTATATTAAATAGAAGTCCTATGAAATTCAGAGCCATAAAAACCATATAATATATTGTTTTCTAAGAATAAATAATTTATACCAGTAATTTAATACGATTTTTCATATAATAACATGGATAATAATTCCAAGAAATCCAGATCATGAATGGGATTAACTGTGTAAATTATTTTTTCTCTAAAATCAAGTACTTCTTATCCGCCTTTTTGGGGCTTTTTTCTTTGTCTATAACTATTTTACCTTCAAATCCAGTCCTTTTGAACATATTACTTGCTTCTTTATATTCTCCTTCAGTTTCGGGATAGAATTGTATAGCTGCTTTCCCCTCTCTTTTCAATACTCTAAAAATTTCACTAGCTGCTTTCCCATATTCCTTCCTTATTTCATTTAGGTTCGTTGCTTTGATCCATTGTAAAGTTGAAATGGATATTACCACATCAAAACTTGAGTCTTTAAATGGAATATTTTTGAAATTTCCTTTTATTAATCTTCCATGTCTCCTGTTATGTGCTATTTCAAGCATTGCTTCGGATATATCCATTCCAATAGAATTGTAATCCTTTTTATTCAGAATGTCCAGGGAGAATCCACTTCCACAACCAATGTCAAGCGTCTTACCTTTCTTACCATCCAAAAGCTGAATACATCTTTTAGCCATCTTTTTCTGAGTTTTTTCGATGGCCGAACTTTTGCTATATTCCTCTGCATTTTGTTTATCCCAATATTCCTTGGGAAGATAACCTCTTTCATCTGGCATATACCCACCAGTTTAGAATAATGGATATACATTTATTATAGTAAAGTTAATTAAATATGTTTGATTAATATGTCAGGGGGAAATGACGGTGAGGCTGGGTTATTCATACCTGCAGGACTTTTCATATGTTTTCTACCATTTTCTATCACAGAAAACTTCAAGAGATAGTAATATTCTTACAAATAGACCAGAGTTAAAAATAAAAGAAAGTTGGAGGGTTTCAAAGATTTTATTGGTGTACTGATTTTTGGTTGCTTACTCTTTCTTGAATAGATAGTAAATCATGTATAGAGCTGCGAGCCCCACTATGATGTAAACTGCTTTCGTGATCATCGAACCTACACCGAATACCGTTGTAACTAGGTTCATGTCTGCAGCACCTACCAACAACCAATTAAGTCCACCAATTATTACTAAAATCATTGCCAAAAGATCAATTGTGTCGTTCATGCTTAAACACCTATTTATACCTTATTTCCGTCCTTTTTATGTCTTTTGGTTTTACTTTACATTCACTTGCTCTACATAAGGTGTTTCTACTTTATCCACATTTACATCATGGTCCCTGTTAATCCTTCTGAAGTTGTCGTGGTCCGGGGGAGAGAGTAGATTTATTGCCTTTCCTTTCTCACCTGCCCTGGCAGTTCTTCCTATTCTATGTATATACTGTTTGCTATCGTTGGGTATATCGTAGTTGTATATGTGCGTAACGTTTTGTATATCAAGACCTCTTGCTGCAACGTCTGTACACACGAGAACATCCACATTTTCAGAATGGAAGTTATCCATTGCCCTATCCCTCTGGTTTTGGGAGAATCCTCCGTGTATAGCCTGTGCCTTTATTCCTTGTTTCTTCAAATTTCTTTCCACAAAATTCACAGTTCTTCGTGTATTGCAGAATATCATCGAAAGATCTGATTCTTCTCTTTCCTCTTTTTTCAATATATGGACCAGTAAAGACAGTTTCAGGTAAGGCTTGATATCGTAGTAGACCTGTTTAAGTTTCGAAGCATCTACATAATCTTCAGCGCTAACAACAACTTTGTCTTTCATATATTTGTTTGCTAGTCTTTTGACTTCTCTTGGTACGGTTGCCGATGCGAAGATATTCTGCTTATTTTTGGGTGTTTTCCTCATAATTTTTTCTACATCGTCTATGAAACCCATATCCAGCATTCTGTCAGCTTCGTCCAAAACGAAAATCTTTACCTTTGAAAGGTCCATTGTTCCTCTCCTAAGATGATCGAGCATCCTTCCGGGAGTCCCAACTACCACATCAGCACTCTTCAGTCTGTTTATCTGTGGTTTTATGGAAACTCCACCGTATATGGGAACTACATTTATTGAATTCCCGTCTGACAGTTCTCTTACCATCTCGGAAACTTGCTTTGCAAGTTCTCTTGTAGGAGCAAGAACAACAGCGTTAATATGATTAGAATTATCACATTTTTCAATAATACCTGTAGCGAAGGCTAAAGTCTTGCCTGAACCGGTAGCCGATTCGGCTATAACATCCTTACCTTCAATTATTGCAGGTATGGAATCTTCCTGTATTTCCGTAGGTTCGTCAAAATCTTTTTCTTCTATGGTTTCCAGAATAGTCTCTGGTATACCTAAATTTTCAAAATTCATAATTTATCACCTAAATTTAAACGAGAAAAAGCCATTATCGAATGTTACTTCAAATAATTCTTCTTCTCTTTTTCTTTTCTTTATGTCTATAATTTGACCCCTACACTTATATATGTCATAAATCGCTTTAGAAATCATCTAACCTCTTCTGACCGCTGCTTTCCTGTAAATCCGACACTCTAAGCCCTATTCTTCTTATTTCTTCCTGATTTTCGTTAAGATATTTCAGAAGTAATTCTATTCCACCATCCAAGATGAGATCTATATCATCGAAAGACGCTTTGAAAGATTTTGATAAAGTTTTCATATCTAATTCTTCATCTATTACTATCAGAGTTACTTTCCTTGCCTTCATCTCTCTTTTATTCAACTTCTTGTTTAGATCTTTTGATAGTTTCCCCAGATATTCTTCTATGTATTCAGAATCCCTACTGTTTTCTTTTAGAGTTGTTATTCTGGATATCTGTTTTTGCTTCTCTTCTTTGACCCTCGTATCTCCAATACCTTTTGCCTTTTCGATCAATTTTGGACCAAGATTCTTTCCAAACTTTTCTATTAAGATACCCTTGTCATCTTCTGAGAGTTCTTTAACATTTTCTATGCCTATTTCGGAAAGAGATTCTATAGTCTTGTTGCCGATTCCATGCACATCCTTCAGATCCAGGGAATTCATAAATTCCTTGACTTTTTCATCTCTCACCAAAGTCAAACCCTCCGGTTTTTTTCTGTCCGAGGCTATTTTGGCTATCAATTTATTGGGTCCTATACCCACGGAACATGTTATCCCAAATTTTTCTTCCACATTTCTTTGAATTTCTTCTCCTATGAACTTTGCCTTTTCCCAATTCTCTATTTCTTCTGAAATATCTAGGTAGAATTCGTCTATGGAAGCCTGTTCAATCCTATCGGAATATTTTTCCAATACCCTTTCCCTAATTTGGTCCGAAATTTCCCTGTAATATTCCTTATCTACCGGTATGAAATGGAATTTAATACTTTCTTTTCCTTCCACATTCTCTGCTACCCTCTTGGCTTTTGTTATAGACATGGCGGATTTTATTCCGTACTCTCTCGCCTTGTAATTCGTTGTGGAAACTGCACCAGAATTTTCGGTTCTACCGGAGTAAACACATACAACTATAGGCTCATTTTTAATATTCTTTCTTCTAGCCTCTGCGGAGGCGAAGAACGAGTCCATGTCAACATGCAAAATTTTGGTTTTTCCGGGGGTCATAAAATTCAATTTATTTTTTGTAAAATAATCTTAAATTCTTAAGCAGCCGGAATTAAATATAACCATGTCCAAGAAGCTGGGTTTAAAGGAAGTAATTGCAATGGGAGTCGGTGGAATGGTTTCTGGAGGCATATTTGCCGTTCTTGGAGTTGCTATGCATCAGGCTGGGAATGCTGTTTCCATATCGTTCTTGCTTGCCGGTATATTGACCCTACTGACTGCTTATTCGTATGTTAAGCTAACTCTTTACTATGGAGAAGAAGGCGGTGCATTTTCATTTATAGAGCACGTTGTTAAAAACAAAAATTTTGCCGGCTTTTTTGGCTGGATTCTTATCGCAGGCTACATAGGAGTAATGGCCATGTATTCCCACGCATTTGGTGCATACCTAGCAGGATTATTCAATTTAACAGACACATCCCTGTTCAGAAAGGTATTTTCTGTGGGAATAGTTGCCTTTCTAATTGGTGTCAATTTGATGGGAATAAAGAAGTCGGGATACCTCGAAGATATACTCGTTTATATTAAGGTAGCATTTTTGATCGGGATCTCAGTATTGGGAGTTTATTTCTTCCACGGGGATTTCCCCAACTTTCCCCAATTTTTCAACAAAGGATTTATAAGCCCCATAGCCGGATTTGCGGTAATTTTTGTAGCGTATGAAGGCTTCCAACTCCTATGCTACGATTACAGGGAAATCAAGGATGTAGAGAGAAATCTTACCAAGGGAATGATTATATCGATATTTATGGCGATGATCATCTACTTGTTGATATCATTCATGTCGGCACTTTACCTAACTCCTCGAATGGTTGTTCAATTTAAAGAATATGCACTTGCCAAGGCAGTGGTTCCATTTTTAGGTTCTTTTGGTTTTGGCCTTGTTGTTTTAACCGCCATCCAAAGCACAGCCTCTGGAATAAATGCCACTCTTTTTGGGTCCTCGAGACTGGCGCACAAGATAGCCAAGGAGAAGGAACTTCCCAGAGTATTTTCATTTAGAAATAAGGAAGGTATTCCTGTGTATGCACTTTTGATAACTGGATCCCTAACAGCGATATTCTCGGTATTCGGAAGCTTAGAACAGATAACAGAATTTGGTTCCGTGGCATTTATAATCGCTGATGGGGCGGCAAACTTCGCAAATTTAAGATTATATAGAGAGACTAACTCACACCTTATTATACCACTTCTCGGATTCTTGGGTTGTGTAATTGCTCTTCCAATAATAGTTTATCATCTATTTTTAACGGAACCACATATACTGTTTAGCATAGCTGGAATTTTTATATTTCTCTTGCTCTTAGAATTGCTCTATATGGAAAGGAACCCCATAGAAAGAGTTGCCGAGGAAATAGAGGAAGTTTGAAATTACGAATCTAACTTTCTATTTTTTTCAGGACTTAAGAAATAAATTTCTCGCATAGTATTTTCGAATGAAGATGGATCTGCCTTCGCATCTTCATCTATTCTTATTTCATAAATATTATTACTTCTACCTTCTATTTCAATGCCATTATATGAAATTGACATCATTTGAAGGTTCTCTTTTGAAAATCCATTTTGTATAATTGGATTTTTCAGATCAACGTTTTCAGGATCCAGGAAACCATATAATTGAACCAGAGGTGGGAAAAGATTTAGTTCAACGTTAAATTCATCATTCTTTGGTATTTTTGAATTCAATTTATTGGAAATTTCGCGTTTCTTTTTCCTATAATTCACTGCTTCTTCTGGATGTGCCCAGGGGACAATATTACCCAAAGAATATCTCAATGTACCCTCGTACCCATCTACGGCCTCTTCGACATTTCTAAATTTGTCTACTTCGTCTAAATATTTTTGAATATACTCTTCGGGAATATCAGAAAGTTCTAATATACCTGAATCTTCCACATCAATTTTCTTTGATTCCGCTTCTACTTGGACATCCGAATCTTTGAGATTGTTATTGAGGACTTCACATACATATGGAAGGGAACGTGGAGAGAAATAATTTTTGTCCCCTTTAAGTATTCTCACACCGTCCTTATCCTCACTATCATGTGTACTGAAGACCCCTTCTTCCCTAAGTTCAAATATTCTTCTCAATTGATTTTCAATTCCACGCGAATTTAACATTTTCATAGAATTATACCTTTTGTCCTAAAAATATTTAAACTTCGAAATAATTGTGGAAGAAGAGTTATTTGAAAGTTTGTTAGTCAATTATTGAATCTTTGGACGAAAAGGATTTTTGATCCTTTCTTCATTGTTCGTTAACTCTGTTTTGGGGTCTGATATCCAGGAACCTCACATATACAAATATCAATATGAAGTAGGGGATATAACCAGCTATTGAACCTATTACATTTGGTACATTCAAAGTTGCTGTTAGATACATATCATTCCAACCGTGGAAAAGTGCTATAAATACTATTAATTTGCTGTAATCGTAAGGTATGTTGAATACAAGGAATGTAAATCCCGTTACTATTATAACATTTGTCAACGTGCCTAAGCCAAGATTTCCGGTAGCTATAGTTCCTGGTACGTGCCACAGTGAAAATAATAACGCTGCCAGCCCCAAGGCTTTCCATCTAGTAAAAGATTCTTTCAATTTATTCTGTATATAACCTCTAAATACTACCTCTTCACCAAACTCTAATATTAACCAGGTACCAAGCAGTTGTAAGAAAGTATTCAGGTTCCATGTTATGCTTGTCATGGGTTCCATTCCAAGAAAGTAACCTGCGATAAAGTCTATTAGAGAAAGAGACAACCACCATATTGCGAATATAATCAGGCCGTATTTAACTCTTTTCCTCTCAAGTCCTATTTTTATTTCACCCTTCTTTACGAAATATATTCCGATAGAAAGTATTATTATGTTAGCCAATGTGGTTCCTATTGTGTAATATATATCACTTTGAAATTCCATTACTTGTCAGAGAGTTGGTAAAGTAACCAGCAATAAAAATACGGAGATCTTGTAAAACCTCCGTTTCCCTCCAAACACATTTAGTCATTTTTTTTGAGTCTGTTAGAACTGTTCAGAAATTTTATCCAAAGAATAAATAATTTTTACTTCAATCATATTTTGATAGTATGTATGCAAGAAATAAGATTGGTGAAATTAACATC
>JBDGUQ010000124.1:0-1876 GCA_042215785.1 Candidatus Aenigmatarchaeota archaeon | reverse complement strand
TACACGTTTGAAGTCTTGCCCCTTTAAAACCTCTAAAAGGAGTCAATTGAGTTTAGAGAAGGATATCAAGGGAAATAGATATAAGTATAATATGTGTCAGAAAGGTGACAATCTTATAATATCTGTTGGAGGATATGATAAAGATATTGTTGATGAAGAAATTGAAAAGGTTTGTGGGGATTTAAGAAACGAATTTAAGGACAGGGACCCAAATATTTCCTTTCCAAATATTGAAGAAGTTTTACATGGATTTGATCCAGACTATCTGGAAAGGGAACTGGTTGGTGATGATTTTTTGGTCCCACTCAGTTATTCAGAAAATGCAAGGGAATACAAAAAAAGTTTTTTTGAAAATGGACAATCATCTCCAGAATCAAAAGGATTGGGAATATATACTCGTTTTGCCAGTACGCCGATTTTTGTTTGTAATAATAATGAAAGATTCCGTAATAAACTTAAAGAAGAATTACAGGGTGAGACTGTTATTGATCTCGGTGCAGGTAAGTTAAGAGATGGCTTTTATTTGGCGAGTAAATCTGGGGCAAAATCCTATATAGGTATTGACCTCTATCATGCCGATGAATTGGCCGAAGATATGTTTAGTCTTGTTGATGATTCTGTACCTCAGGATTATCACCTCCCGTGCAAGAATAAAATAAATAGTATCATTGTAGAAGATGATATAGAAGATTTTCTTGAAAAAGTTCCAGATGGTATTGAAAATCTGAATTTTTTGAGTTTCGGCATAAATGATGATGTTATTATTGATGAGAAAAAATACGAAAGGATTCGGAGCCGTATGAATGAGATAATGAGTCCCGGCAGTTCTATAGTTAAGAGGAACGGTATATGTCCTCCTAACTCCAAAAAAGTTATTAATTGCTGTGAGGTTACAATTTTAAGTAAAAATAGATAATTTTGTTCATATGGATGTTTTCCGAGACAAGTCAGTTTAATGGTTGTTTATATTTCTGTAAATTCTACATTAAACAGGCTTTTTATGCAAAATACTCATTTCATTCTGATATTTGTAGTATTATTGGTGATTTTAGTTATGTTAGGTTTGAATAGGAACAAAAATAGTGAGAAAGCTATCATGGAATTCAATGAATTTGAAAACTCTAATCTAGACAAAGCCACATTTGCTGGTGGTTGTTTTTGGGGAGTTGAAAAAATGTTTCAGGGAATGGATGGAGTAGTGGAGGCTATCAGTGGTTATACAGGTGGAGATCTAGAAGATCCTACCTATTCGGAAGTTTCAACCGGTGACACCGGCCATTACGAATCTGTTAGAGTGTATTATGATCCAGATAAAATAACATACGAAAAACTTTTGAAAGCTTTCTGGGAATTCATAGATCCCACAGATTCGGGAGGACAGTCTCTGAATAGAGGATCTCAATACAGAACAGCGATATTCTATCATAATGAGGAACAGAGAAAGGAGTCGGGGGAATCCAAGGAAAGATTGGAAGATTCTGGTAGATACGATAAACCTATAGCGACCGAAATACTTTCCCTCAGAGAGTTTTATCCAGCGGAAAAATACCATCAGGACTATTTGATCGATGAAAATTCAGATAGCTGTGATAGTTGTGGATCGGATAACAGAGATCTTAAAGAAGGGTTATCCGACTTGCAATATAAGGTTACACAGGAAGGTGCTACGGAACCTGCTTTCGATAACAAGTATTGGAATAATTACAAGGAAGGTATATACGTGGATGTGGTTTCGGGCGAACCCTTGTTCAGTTCTAAATCCAAGTTCAGATCAGGCAGTGGATGGCCCAGTTTTTACAAAGCTCTGGAGCCGGGCAATATCGTGACCGAGAAAAGTCTTCTCGGAAGGACCGAGGTAAGGAGCAAAGAAGCGAAT
>JBDGUQ010000064.1:0-8913 GCA_042215785.1 Candidatus Aenigmatarchaeota archaeon | reverse complement strand
GAAGGGTTTACTCCCGAGGTTGCCTGGGTCACGGAAACAGGTAGTTCAGAATTAGAGGAAAGACTTGCCATAAGACCCACATCGGAAGCTATTATGTATCCATCATTTTCCAAATGGATAAGGTCTTGGAGAGATTTACCAAAAAGATATAATCAGTGGAATAATGTTGTTAGATGGGAATTCAAGCACCCAACACCATTTTTACGTACCAGAGAATTCCTTTGGAACGAGGGACATAATCTTTATGCTTCTGAGGAAGAAGCTATGGAAGATAAGGGTAAGATACTCGGTGCTTATGAAGAAGTGCAAGAAAATTACATGGCTTTGCCCGGTATTGCAGGAAAGAAAACCCAGAAAGAGAAGTTTGCCGGGGCAGTTGATTCTTACTCCATAGAACACTTAATTCCGGATGGGAGGGCTGTACAAGGTCCAGATTACCATTACGATGGACAAAATTTTTCTGAGGCATATGACATAAAGTTCATGGACAAAAATGATAACGAAAAGTATGCGTATCAATCCACATATGCAATAACTACAAGACAGATAGGGGTTATGCTTGCTACACATAGTGACAATAGAGGTCTAATTATACCGCCCAAGATAGCACCCAAAAAAATAGTTATTGTGCCGATATTTAACGAGGAAAATAAGGAAAAGGTGGTTGATTATGCTGAGAAGATTGCTTCCCAGTTAGATGATTGCCATATAGACGATAGAGATGGTTATACACCCGGATGGAAATTCAATCATTGGGAACTACGGGGGGTTCCACTGAGAATGGAAATAGGACCTAAGGAAGTCGATGAGGAAACTGCAACTCTGGTGAGGAGAGATAACGGAAAGAAGGACACTGTTTCTTTAGGCAAGGTCAAAGTAACTGTTACCGATTTGTTGGAGGAAATACAGAAAAATTTATATGATAGAGCCAAAGAATTTTTGGAGAGCAATATTAGAAAAGTTTCTGATTACGAAGAAATGTGGGATATTATAGAGGAGAAAGGAGGTTTTGTGAAGGCGAGTTGGTGTGGAAAGGAGGAATGTGAAAATGCCATAAAGGAAGAAACGGGTGCAAAGATAACTAATATACCTTTCAAATACAATAAGCCTAATGAGGAATGTATTTATTGTGGTGAAGAAGGTAAGTATTATGTTCATTTTGCAAAAACATATTAGATGTGATTTATAATGGCCGATGAATTCGATTCAAGTGGTTTTGGTGGTGATATTAGGAGAGCCGTTACCGATTTTAAGAAAATAGAAGATATTGACGAAGATGACATAAGGGTTTCAATTATAGGGACTTTGGTAAGTGTGGAAGATGATACGATAGTCGTTGACGATGGCAGTGGCAATCTAGAAGTTTCCCTTTTGGAAATGGAAAATCCTGCTCAACTGGAAAATCTTGAAACGGGTCAAATAGTAAGAGTGGTCGGTAAATTGGGCAGAGGCGATGAATTGGAAATGCGGGGGGAAGCGGTCCAGGACTTTTCTAAGTTTGACCTGAAAATATATGAGAAGGCAAAAAAGTTGACAGGATTCGGAGATTGATATTTTTTAACATATTTAAATAATTGTGAAGAATTATTCAAACAGAGATTAGAAAGAGGTGTATTTATTTATGTTTAAAGCGACTTTGTCTGATATTTCACTTTTAAGGAACAGTATTAGTACAATTTCTGAGATAATAGGGGAAGGCTTGTTCAAAGTTGATGATAGTGGTATTTCTTTGAAAGCAGCTGACAGATCCATGGTTGCTGTGGTTGACTTCAATCTAAAATCAGATGTATTCGATGAGTATGAATGCGATGAAGAGACGTCGATAGGTGTCAATATAGAAAATTTACTTGAGATAATGAAACGTGGAAGCGGAAGTGACAGCCTTACATTGGAATTGTCGGAGGGAGAGAATCAGTTAAAAATAGTGGTGAAAGGCAACAGTACGAGATCCTTTTCACTGCCGCTTCTAGATATAAGTGAAGGTGAAACTCCCGAAACGGAACAGCTGGATTTCGATGCCGATCTAAGCATAAAGTCTGAGATACTTAAACAGGGGATAAACGATGCCGATATTGTTGGGGATTCTGTTATTTTGAAGGCTAATAGTTCTGAATTCATTATGACAACTGATAGCGATAATTCTTCTGTGGAAGTAACTTTAGACAAGAATTCTGAAGGACTCAAGGATCTCGAAGCCGAGGAAGAAGTTCGAAGTAGATATCCTCTGGAGTATTTGAAGAAGATGATAAAGGCTTCGAAAATTTCAGAAACGGTGTCTTTGAAGATGGGCTCGGATTTTCCCCTTAAAATGGAATTTTCACAGCCCGAAAAAGTTAGCATGGGATTTGTTCTTGCTCCTAGGGTAGAGGACTGATTTTACTATTCCTTTTTTGTTTTTATTTCCACCTTTCTATTAGTTTTTTTCGATAAGTGGAGGGTATATTCGTATTTTATTTCTGAACCCATCATTCTTTTTACCATTGCCATCAACGATTCTTCGGGAGGCACCGCTCCTATATATGTCATCTCCGCACTACATTCCAAATCCTTGCAGCGAGGTCTACTATTTCCCAATAGAACGCATATTTTATTGCCTTTGGATTTTTTATTTTCCTTTATAAGGTTTGTTATGTTCTTCGGCACGTAATCTTCATCAACACTCAAGTATACTAATTTAGTATCCCTGTTGATTACTATTTTATATTCTCTTTCATTACCTACGAAACTCCAACATAGATCATTTATTCTATTTCCAAGTTCTCCATACTGCTCTAGAATTCTTTGTTCGGAAATCCTGGAAGATGTAGCTATTAATTGTGAATAGGATATGGTAAAAATTATAGAACCTATTAATATACCTCCTATGACCCATATCCACATCGAGGCAGAAGACTTCATAGTTTTTATTAAAAAGGAATTAAAATAAAAAGCTTTTTTACTCTATTACTATTTTTTCATCAATTTTTACCCTATCGCCGCAACTAAGTACTGTATGATATTCACCGCTATCCAAATCTTTGAATTTATA
The DNA here is from genome assembly GCA_042215785.1 of Candidatus Aenigmatarchaeota archaeon. Taxonomy (GTDB): domain Archaea; phylum Aenigmatarchaeota; class Aenigmatarchaeia; order PWEA01; family JBDGUQ01; genus JBDGUQ01. The sequence continues at coordinate 5,885 of JBDGUQ010000064.1, read as the reverse complement.
AGACCCCCTTATTTTATCTGTTGTATGACTGACTCCACCCGAAAGGGCAATTATTGTCTGTTCCGAATAACAATTATCCCATTCACAGGTTATTTCATTCAAACTAGATTTTTCGCAGTTGAATGTCAAAGGCTTTAATCCTGTTGGTTTTTGTGTTTCTCCACCAGATGTATAGTATCCTAGTACGAAAACAAATCCTATTCCCAGAATTGCCAATAGTACAACTGTCAATTCCCACATATTTTCAGGTTTCATAATAATCAATTTTATGATACTATTAGATTTTCTTCAGATTTTCCACCGTTGTTACATTCTATGGTTACACTGTATACTGCAGGATCTAAATCTGGAAAAGTTGTGGATCCAGAACTTTGGGTTGTGGTTACATGATCTCCAGAAGGTCCCAGTATTATTATGGCTTTGTTTCCACCCGTTCCGGCTTCGCAATTCGACCATTGGCAGTTCACACTTTGGCCACTTACAGAACATGATAACTGGACAGGCATAGTTGAACCACCCGTTGTAGTTGTTGTTACAGATGGTGTTCCCCCACCAGCACCACAAAAATTATCGTTTGCAAACCTTGATTTATACCAGTTATCCATTATTGGTATTTGGTTAAGTTCTTGTTTACATACGGGATTTTCTGACATTCTAATATCATCTTTCAGGGCTTTTGTAGCCATTGTTAAGTTGCCTCTGTATTTTTCTGAGTATACCTGACATAGCAATGCTTTGCAGTCACTCATTGTAAGCTCTCCGGTATCCCAATCACATGGCACTGCATGGAAACAATAAACTCTATCTTCACAAACCTGCCAGCTTGCATCGGGACCAACTTCGATTAGTTCACCTTCCTTTTCATTCATATTCCAATCTGCACCTTTATAATGCTCTTTACAATATTTTAAACTCCCTTTATTTCTATATTCTTTACAATAACTTTCACAATTACTTATGAACTCTCTCTTTTCGAGTTGTTTTTCTGGTGGACCTCCAATTTGATCCAAGTTTACCTTTGTTATGAATATATTGATTACTACGGCGGCTACTACCAGAAGAATAACGAGGCCTATTATCATTTCAAGACTCATCTGTCCTTTGTTACGGATTATACTCTTCATATTACCAATTTAAATTTGGGTATTAATAAAGTTTATTGTTGGTTTATATATTAATTTCAATTACATTTTTATTTTAGGAACTATAACACTTTACAGGTGTAAAAATGGATTGGGTATTAATGGCTGATTTCGTGATTTTTCTTTTCGGTTTTTATTATATGTTAAGGGCTCTACAAGATGATGATAGGTTGGATATATTCCTTGCTTATAGCTCAGTTTTGCTTGGAATATTCTTTGCAATCTTGGGAAGTCTTTATGGAACCAATTTCTTTACCAGATATTATTCGCTGTTCATGGAGCACATGTTCGGTGTTTTGGGTGCCGGATCAATATTCATGTTTTCTTGTTTTCTGGCTAGAAAAAGGATCAAGAAGGTGTTGGAATGAATCAGGGCAACTTATTCCTTATATTGATGGATTTGGTTGGGATGGGTTCATTTCTCTTAGGAACCTATTTTGCATGGTTTAATTACAAGAAGACCGGACATTCAACATTGGTTTGGTTCCTTATATCTATGGGAATGGTTTTCGGTAGTTTGTTCTCACTGGCTAATGTAATGGAACTGGCATCTATTTATCCAATCGTTGCTGAGGATTTGAAATCCGTATTTTTGACTGGTGAGGTTGTTTCTTTCTCATTTGCAGCGTATACTTCGGTTAAACACATGATAAAACCTTTGTGATTCCATGTTGAGTGAAATAAAGGAAAAAATTAGGGAACTTCCAAAGGAATATATAGCTCTCCTATTCACTTCTCCGGAAAATTATGTTGTTTTGTATTATGATGTTTTGAAACTACTTGTCAATGATTTGGATTACGCGGGTGTCATTATTACTATAAATAAGCCCGCACGTGTTCTAGTTTCAAATTTAAAGGACAAAGACATAGAAATTAAGAATATAAACATAATAGATTGTATTTCGAATTCTGTCGGAGTTAACAAGGAAGTTGACAATACTATATATATAGATACTCCTTCTAACTTGAACAAACTCAATATTTCAATAAAGAAGCAGTTGAAGGAATTGAAAGACAAGGAAAAGACCTTTTTGATGTTTGACTCATTGACCACATTATTACTATATAACTCTACAGGTAGTGTTCTAAAATTTATCAATTACCTGACAACGAGAATGAAAAGTTCGGGGGTAGGTGGTGTTTTTATTACTGTCGAAGAAGGATTAGACAAGAAATTCGTCAACCAAGTTATACAGTTTTGTGACGATGTGATAAGAACATAAGCTTTATATGTATTGGAAAATATATATCATAGTAGTAATTGGTTACATAATGCCTATTACTATTTTATGGAGGAGGTGCTTGAGTGGTAAAATTGGAGTGTGACATTTGCGGTAAGGAGATTACCCCCGAAAATATTGGGTTTGCCAAAAATGCTGAAGATGGAGAAAGTAAATTTTTGTGTAACGAATGTCACAATCCCGAAAAAAATACAAAACAAACTAGTTATCGTTTGCTTGATTAAACGGCAATTGTTTGTATATATGTTTTATCCTCTTTTTCTTTGTTTTTTATTTATTGGGCATCATAATTAACAGTGTGTTCATATGAAATGTTCTTATTGTGGGAAAGATCTGGATGAGGAAGGTATGCCGTTTAAATGTAAATTCTGTTCCGAGTATTTCTGCGCTGAACACAGACTTCCTGAAAATCATGATTGTCCGGGACTTGATGAATACAAGAAAAATAAATCCAAAGAAAAAGACATGACATACGAACCCTTCAAGAAGAAGAATTTGAACAAGCAAGAAGATCAACAAGAGTTCTTGAGGAACGTATCGAACATTTTGAATCAATTTGAAAAGATGCAGCAGGGAGGAGAATTTTATAAATATTTAATAGGTATATCTGTGGTTGCCTTCATCTTACAGAGTATAATACCCAACTTTACTGGGTTATTTCAATTCGATCCATTATTTTCAAATATACTTTCGAAACCCTGGATGTTTGTCAGCAGTATATTTCTACATGGAAGTTTTTGGCATCTTTTTGTAAATATGATCGTGCTTTTCTTCTTCGGAAAAGAACTTGAAAGAAGGGTCGGGAGTAAGAATCTTCTTTTAATATTTTTCGCTTCTGGAATAATAGCTAATTTTGGATATATGGGTGCTTCTTATTTGACCGGGTTTTTAACTACTATAGAGTCTTTCAAAGTTTTTGTGCCTGCTATAGGAGCTTCCGGTGCCATATTCGGCGTTTTTGCAGCCATTGCTGTCCTGTCGCCCAATATAAGGGTTCTAGTATTTTTCATATTCCCAATGAAAATAATCCATGCTCTGGCACTTTTTGCAGTTTACGATGTGTATCAATTGCTTGTTAGGTTCAGTGGTGCAAGTACCGCAGTTGCTTCTTCTGCCCACCTAACAGGGTTATTCGTGGGCCTTTTGTTCGGTTATTATTTTAGAAATAAGATTAATGACAGGGTAAGAAATTTTGGAGTTCGATTTTAATCTTCTTCTTCCTTTGTCTTTTTGACCACATCTTCTAGTTTTGGCTTGCCTTCAGTAAGTGAGTTGGGAGAACCTTTAACAGGTTTCATATCTTTTAAGGCCTCTTCATCCATCTTCTTCTTTACCTCTTTTTCTTTCCTTTCGGACATATAACCACCTATATTTAATTTCTTTTGAAGACATAAATTAGTCTTTCCAATTTGTGCCATCTTTCCGAATATTCCAATGGTATAGATATTCCAAAATCTTGGAAACTCTTGGAAATTTTGAAGTTATCGTGTGTAATCTTTTCCACATCCATCTTGTATTTCTCATCGTCCTTGGTCTTCAACTGTGGCAATACAATTACCATTATACCATTTTTCTTGAGGATTTTGGAAACTTCTCTGAAAAAATCGGAGTAAAGGTCCTCTAAATTGTTCATTATATTCTTCGCTTTGTTTCGTTTGGGCAATTTTTTAAGCATGGGACCTAATTCAGGTTCGCTTACTATTTTGTCTATGCTATTTTCCGGGAAATATTTGGAAACTTTCCTTGAGTCACCACACCTGATTTCAAACTTTTTATTTATGCTGTATTCCTTTTTGAACCATTTAAGATTTTCCACTGTTTCCTTCACTCTCCCCTCCTTAATATCCAAACCCCTGACTTCGGAACCAAAAAGTAGGGCCTCTTGGAGTATTGTTCCATTGCCACAGAAAGGATCTAAAACAATTTCATCTTTCTTTACCTGAGCCAAGTTCAACAGTATATCTGATATCCTTATTGAAGTCGTTATCTCTCTGTTTTTGTTGGGTCTTCTATTATCTCTGCTTTGAAAGTCAAGTGGATTGGAAATTGAAACGGTTCTTCCTACATATCTATCGGAGAAAGTTAGTATTTCGAGTGAATTTTTCTTTACCAATTCACCCAAATTCATTTCTTTGTACATTGCCTTCAGGTTTTCTTCTTTGAATTTATTTTTCAAAATTTTCCTTATTGCTTCTTTTCTACCACTGTTGGGTATTTCTTTGATTCCATAGAATAATTTTTCTTCTATCCTCCTGTATAAATCCAGCTCCTCCAGTTTTCTGTAGTCCGTGCATATAATTTTACCTATTCTTTTTATTCCCCCCAGCCTTCTTGAGGCCTTTAATGGATCGAAGTTGGAAATCGATAATAGAACCCCATCTTCTGAATATTCGAGTATTTTAAATTTTCTTTCCCTCATTTTCAGATAAGAAATAAGTTCAGTTAAAGATAAGTTGTAATTGCGGCCAAAATCAAAGATATATTTTTTCATGGTATAACATTTTTTAGTCGTATTCTCTCCATTTGTGTTCACATTTTGTACATTGGAAAAATCTTGTAGGTGCTTCGTCCGCACTCCTTGTTTGCTGTGTCCACCAATATACTTCTCCATGACCGCATTCAGGACATTTTTTGTTTGTTTTGGGTAAGGCCTTAACATCTTTGTCTTTATCTACAACAATTACATCGTCCATTGGATTTTCCTCGATTTTTTGCTTTACCTTGAATTCTTTTTTCTCAGACTTTTCAGTATGTCCACAATTTCTACATGTCAGTACGGTTTCATCTTCTCCTTTTTTTGGAACCATGATACTGTTGCATTTCGGACAAAATTCCATCAGATCACCTACATAAACTTGTAAATTATATATAGCCCGATCAAAATACCAGTAGCCAAGAGACCGGTCGGGTTGTAGATAATGTATTGGAATACAAACAATTTAACCCAACCCAGATATGGTATCACAAATACAGATTTTCCATGTATCTGAGATTTTAGTACGGGTTTATACCCGTAACATTGATCGCACTTTCTATTACCATCACCTTTAGTTATATAAATCTTACTGTTACCTTTGTTCTTGAAAAAATCCTTTCCATAATCTCTTAAATCACTTTCCGACAGACTCAACCTCCCATCTTTCTTGACAACTATTTCATTGTCTCTATTTTCAATCACTCCGACTATTCTATGTATTATTGGCTCGTTTTCCCAACCATCAAATACTATTATATCCCTAAGCTGATAGTCTTCCCTGCCATATATCACTGAAATGTCTCCCACGTTAAGGGTTGGGACCATTGATTCGGATGAGACAGTGACGACAGGTAATGATGTACCCAATGTTATTGCCAGTCCTCTGTTCAAAGTTACAGCTATTAGGAGACCAAGCAGACAATATATTATAGTTTCTGTTGTTTCATTCATCTTGATATTTTTTAACATTATTATGCACTCCCTATACTTTCTCCCGTCTTTATCCCAGAAGCTATTAGGTGAGCG
>JBDGUQ010000026.1:0-8997 GCA_042215785.1 Candidatus Aenigmatarchaeota archaeon | reverse complement strand
AACCAGAATTCCTGATTCCACTGGTTAAAAACTGTGAGAAAGCATTCTCCTCCAGGTTTGAGGACTTTCTTAATTTCCCTCAAGGTTTTTAATCTTTCCTTTCTTCCGTGAATGTGATGTAAGGTGGCGATTGAAATTAAATAATCAAATGAATCATTTTCATATGGCAAATTTTTTGCATTTCCCACAGATACTTTTCCATCTATTCCATGCTTATCGAAGTACTTGGGAGAGAGTTCAATTAGTTCCTTGGATATGTCAATCCCATACAATTCCAAATTAGAATCTTTAAATGGCAACAAATCTGAACCATGTGCACATCCTACAGCCAATAATTTTCCCTTATCCCACCTTTTGGACAGCTCTTCAAAATCCTTCCTTAGATGGGGTTGTGGATAGTGGCGGACATTATACCAACTTTCTCCAATTTTGTCAAATGTTTTTTCGGACATAAAATATTTAACCCCTTTTACAATAATATAATTATTGGAAAGATTTAGATGAGTCTTCAGAAACCTTATTTCATCGGCATTGGTGGAGGAACGGGCAGTGGGAAGACAACAATAGTTAACGCAATAAAGGATGAAGTTGACGGCGAAGTCGTAACTACTATTTCTTTGGACAATTACTATAGGGAGAGGAATGATCTTTCCTTGGAAGAAAGGCAGAACATAAATTACGATCATCCTAATGCGTTCGAATGGGACCTTCTACATAAACATTTGGAAAGATTAAGGGACGGTGAGGGTGTAGAAATGCCTCTGTATGATTTTACCGTGCATAATAGAAAGGGTGAAACCCAAAAGGTAGAGTCAAGTGATATAATAATTAATGAGGGAATATTCGCACTTTATGACGAGGATATTCGGGATTTGTTGGATCTCAAAATATATATGGATACGGAGGATGACGTTAGAATACTGAGAAGGATTGAGAGGGATCTTGAGGAAAGGGGAAGGACTTTTGAATCTGTAAAGAATCAATATCTTTCCACTGTCAAACCTATGCACGATGAGTTCGTTGAACCGACCAAAAAATATGCTGATATAATAATTCCAGAAGGATTTAATAATGCCGCAGTTGATGTGTTAAGATGTAAAATAGAAGATTTGGTAAGTTGATTCTATTATTTATTTCTTTCCTTCCAATTATCTATAGAGGTTCTGATAACCGTAAAGTATTTATACTTTAATAATTAATTACTCTTTAGTGATTATATGTTTTCCAACAAGAAAATATTCCTAATTCTATCTTTTTTATTAGTATTTACTATAGTATCTCAGTTTTCTCAGGGTGCAGAAACTTGTGGAACTGGAACGGGTTGTTGGCAAGCTTGTGAGGATTACTGCACTTATGGCTGTGCAGGAGCTACTTCAACATTGAATTGCGATTCTCCTTACTGTGCTTATGACTGTAATCCAGCTCCAAAACCCGATTACTGTGATACATGTGATAGTACGGACACAACTGTTGATACCACGACAGATACTACTCACGAGAGTGATACAAGTTTTACAAACAATTTTGAAGTGGACGATTATTGTACTTCTCCCCAGACATGTCCAGTAACTATTAGAGTTTTGGATTCGAAAGATCACAATCCTATTAGAAATGCTCGGGTTAGCTGGAATGGAAGGACTCTGTATACAAATTCTAACGGAAAGGTAGGTTTTGCGATAAATATTCATTCTTCATATAATGTTCATGTTTCAAAGTCAGGATACAGTTCCGGATCAACGTATATTCATTGTCAAAGCTGTGGAAATCCAATAAGCAAGACAGTGTATCTTAACAAAAAGGAATCTGAACAATGTAAGTTGAAAATGGATAATAATGAGATAACTCTTTCCAAAAGCACAATTTGTATGGACCAGGAAGATAGCTTGACTTTGAATGATTATTTAGATATATCTAAGAAGCCTTCTGGTTGCCAAGGATCTCCAGATTCTTCCGTCAGAGTAAAAATCTATGGAAGGTGTGAGTATTACTACGACTGGGAACAAATAGGATCTTACGAAACCAATGTCTACGGTGGTGGAAGTTTTTCTTCGAATAAATTTTTGTCCAGTAACGATTTCAAGAAAATATCTGGCTGGAAAGATTGTAAATATTTTAGAATAAAGACTAAAGCTGAGTTCTCGAATACAGATGTATGTAATGGATACGATTGTCAGGCAATATCTAACATATTGAAAGTCTATCCAGAGAAATGTGGTGATTGTGAAATCAAGTTAAAATATCTGGATGTTTATGGAAACAAAATAAAAACGAAAGTAAAGAATACAGGCTCTCAAGGAACTAATGTTGATCTCAAGTTCTTTGTGGATTCCAATAAGGTGGCTACTAAACATGTTTATTTAAATCCCGGAGAATCCGAAGAGGAGTACAAATATCATTCCTTTTCGGGTGGAAGTCATAATGTCAAGGTAAAGGCTTTTGCAGACTGCGGGGATTCTGATAGTCTATCAACAACAATTAATACAGGAGATGATGAAGGAGATTTGAAGATTACGGTAAAAGACTGTGAAGGATACTGTTCTGACTACGAAAGGATAGAGGATGCAAGAGTTGAAATAGATGGACCTGAAAATAGGAGCGGTTATACTGATCACTACGGTAAAATATATTTCAATAATCTGGAATCAGGTTCTTATGATGTAGAAGTTAGTAAATCAGGTTATTCCAGGGAAAATAGAGAAGTTTACGTTGTGGAAGGTAGTTTGACCTCCAAAATAATTTGTCTGGATAGCTGTGAACCTTCGGAAAGGATTTCTATAGAGGATGTGGATGTAGATCCACCTGAGATATGTGTCAATAAGGATAGAGATGTGGAAATATCGGCAGATGTCTCGCTGGAATCTGGCAGAGACGAGGATATTACTGTTAGGTTCTATGTAAGGGAGGATGGAGACTGGAAATATATAGGCAAGGAGAACCATTATATGGATTCCGGTGATTCGAGGGAATTCGATGTAGAATATCGTTACGATTCAGGGGATCTGGATGAAGGAAAACATAAGATAAAGGTAGTAGCAGAAAATAATGATTATGATGTTGAATATGCTTATCTAGATGTGGAAGAGTGCGATAGGTGTTCTATGGATATTGTTGACACGTCTTTTCCCAGTAAAGTGGCTAGAGGCGGTATATTAAATGTTTTTGTCAAGATGAAGATGGAGAAGAATTTTCCCGAAGATACCATTGCAAATGTTGATGTTTATTTCAAACCACGGACGGATAGTAAGGACAAACATTTCTATTTCGATTACGATGGTGGTAAGGATAAGAAAACATTTTCCTTTGATACGGAAGATTGGGATACTGGCTGGTATGATATATACGTTAGTGGGTTCGAGGATGAAAATAGGTGTAATATAGGAGAAAAGATAGGCGAAGTAAAAATAGTCGAAGGAGATAGGTGCGAAACATCGATTAAAAGATTTTATTATCCTTCTCATATGTATACAGATGAAAAGGCGACATTCATACCTGTAATAGAAAATACCGGTTCCAATAGAGCCAGGATGAAAACCTATTTGTATGTTGATGGTGATTTGAGGAAAACATGGTCGCATTATTTGGATCCCAATGAGGATAGGTCTATGAGATATTTGACCAGTTTGAGCAAAGGCAGACACGATGTTAAGCTCAAAGTGATTCCATGTGGTGATTCAAGCAAAAGTGTTAGTGTTAGAAAAACAGTAAGAGTAGATAGAATTGATTATAATGGGGATTGCGACTGTGACTACAAACATTACTGTTACTGTAAACATGATAAGGATTACGATGAAACCGTTGAACCGAGGACCGAGGTCGAATTTGGACCTGATGAACTAACAACAGGTTTGTGTAGAGGAACCGTTACAACTATTGATATAAAGAGTACCAGACTACAGGAGTTCGATATAAGTGTGGAGGGAATTAATGCAAAATGGATAGATTTTCCCGAAGGTGTTAAAGTAGAAGGTAAGAAGAAAGTTTACATCTACATAAGTCCGAAAGCTCTGGGAGATTACGAATTTACTCTCAAGGTCAGGGGAGAGGAGAGGAGATATGAGCAGGAAATTATATTACATTCGGCTCCTGTCAATGAAGTCAAGGAAGGAGATAGAGAATGGCCGTCTGTTAGCGGTGCTTTGACTTCCCTGGATTCCAACGTATGGGGTGTACTCTTACTGATAGTAATATTGCTTTTCGTGATACATATTGGAAGAAAAGGAATGCTTGGTACGAACGAGGAAGAAGTATATACACCCACCATCTACTCAGAAAGAACTCCTGAATTATATGCTCCGGATAGATACTAAAAAAAATAATGGACGGTGAAATTTCAAGCTTTATATTTTTTACGACTGATCGAAGGTAAAAGTATAAAAGCTTTACTGTTCATATAATTAATTGTGATTCAAAATGAAAAACGAAATATACCTTATGGCTTCGATTTTACTATTCATATCAGTATTTTCCGTAGGCGTTTCAGCTTACGCAGATGCTGAAATAAATACTAAACCGGTTTCTTTATCCACGTGTCCATGTGACACTTTAACTGCTAAACATATTAACGCTTATTTGGAGAACAAAGGATCTTCTGGATCTTTTGAATTATCATTGGATTTGCCCGATGGGTGGTCTGGATTTATAAAACCCGAGATTTACGTTGCAAACGGCGAAGAGAAGAAAATTGATCCTTTATGGATAACTGCTGGATGTGGATGTAAACCCGGTGTTAAAACAATAGAAATAAAGGCTACTTCAGAAGAAGGCAAAACATTTACCGAAACATTCGACGTTAACGTTTTGAAATGCCATTATTTAGAGATAGATGCTCCCCAAGAAGTTGAAGTATGTGACGGAAAGACCAGAAAAGTGAATCTGGAAATAAAAAATGAAGGGAGGTTTGAAGAGAGAGTAAAGCTATCTTCTAATAGAGAATGGGCAGAATTGGCTGAAGATACTATAACAATAGCCAAGAAAAGTTCTGAAACAATTCCTCTAGTACTCGATCCCGAAGAAAGTGGGGAAGTTAAGATCTCTGCTGTTTCCACGAATTCCTACGCAGAAGCTTCCTTGAATATGGATGTCAGCGTAAGTACTTGTTATGATTTCGATGCTTACCTAAGACCAGAAAGAGAAAGTATTTGCTTAAAGGAAAGTTCGGATAGAAAACTTATAATAGAGAATAAAGGAAGCAGGGAAGATGAGTACACCATACTTTCACCAGAATGGTTAGATATTGGAATTGATACGGTTCATTTGAAACCAGGAAAGAAAGGAGAGGTAAGCTTTTCTATAACTCCTGATGAACTTGGAAGGAAGGATTTCTACTTCAAAATTTCTTCCGATAAGGCAGATAAAGAAGTACGTTTAGATGGGATGGTAGAAACCAATGAATGTAGGGATGTCGTTGTTATTACCACACCTTCCGAAAAGAAGATATGTCAGGGAGAAAAGACCCAGTTTGAAGTAATGGTAAAAAATTCCGGAAATGTTGAGGAGGTTTATCATCTGGAAACCAGTTTGGGAACCTTGGGTCGAGATAAGGTCGTTCTTGAATCCGGGGAAGCAAAGAAGTTGACTTTAACTGTTGATACCAAGAATCTGTCACCACAGACAAGGGAGATTGTAGTAAGAGCCTATAAGGAAGGTATTTCGGATACATCAAGAATAAGTTTGGAAATAAATAATTGTTATTCGGCCGATCTGAGAGTTGAACCTCAAGTACAGGAAGCATGCCAATGTGATGATGCAAGTTTCATTGTTACTGTGGAGAACACAGGTAAATACGAGGACACATACACTCTCAAGTACGGCGGAAGCGAGAAAGAATTTACACTCGAACCTGGAGAAAAAGATGAATTCCTATATGACTTCACTGCGATGTACAAATCTGGTACAGTGAATGACATAGAAGTCAAGCTATATTCAAGTAATGTTATGGAGAAGAAGAATGCCACAATAAAGATGAAACCAAGCAGCGAGTGTTACAGTGTTGATATAGAAACAGGTGAAGATTTTGAATGTTGTGATCTAGAAGCTCCCAGATGTAAGGCAAGCGTGGTTCCACTAAAATTAAAGAACAATGGTGGGAGAACTGATACCTATTCGATATCCGTAATAGGACCCGAATGGACCTACCTGGAAAAGAACAAGACTTCACTTGGAATTAATGAGAGTGAGGTAATTTACCTCTACGTTTCGCCACCATTTGAAGCCAATTTAGAGGAATATAGTGTTGACGTGATAGCAGAATCCAGGAAGACCGAAGATAAACTCGTTTTGAATATCGAGGTTATTCCAAATGGAACGGCAACTATGGAAGAAGAAGCAAAGTCGTCTACAACTACAATAAAAATAGAAGAACCTTTGGAAGAAGATAACGAAACAGAAGAAATTAATGTCAGTGAGAATGAGACCGAAGACGACAAAATGGGAGTCAATGAGACACCAACAGGTGAAGCTGTTAAAGACGAAGAGACAGGATTGTGGCAAAGAGTAACATTCTTTGTAATCCTAATAGTAGTTATAGCTATCCTAGGATATATTATCTTCTCTTAAACCAGTTTTTAAATAATTTTATTTTAATTTTTATTTATGACCAAAGAAGAAGCTGGCAGAGAAATCCTTGCCAGAATTAAAGAAGATAATATAGACAGGGAAGATATAAACGACCTCAAAATGGAGGTATGTTCTGAATATAAGATCAAACCCGTTAGCAACCGCTTTCTACTTTCTTTAATAGACGAAGAATCAGAGGAAATGAAGAAAAAACTTATGAAAAGGCCTACTAGGACTATATCCGGAATTACACCGGTTGCAGTTATAACTAAACCAGATAAATGTTCTCATGGAACATGCATTTATTGTCCTAAAGGTGACGGTTTTCCACAAAGTTACAGTGGCAAAGAACCAGCAATAATGAGAGGACATGCTTTGGGATATAATTCATATAGACAGGTTAGAAGGAGGCTGGAACAATTAAAAACCAGTGGTCACATAACGGACAAAGTTGAACTTATAGTTATGGGAGGAACTTTTACTTCTAAAGCTATGGAATATCAAAGAGAATTCATAAAGGGTTGTTTTGATGGATTAAATGGTTCTAAATCTAAAAACTTGGGAGAGTCTTTGGAGAAAAATGAAACCAGTGACAATCGGTGTGTTGGTTTAACTATAGAAACCAGGCCTGATGAAACTTCGGAGACGAAAATAAAAGAGATGCTTGGATATGGCACTACGAGAGTTGAGATTGGAGTTCAAATACCTGATAACGAGATTTACAAAAAAATAAATAGAGGTCATACTGTTCGGGATGTTGTTGCATCTACCCGGAGACTAAAGGACTCGGGTTTGAAAGTATTGTATCACTATATGCCCGGACTTCCGGGTTCTAATTCTGAGAAGGATTTACAATATTTTAAAAAATTATTTCAAAACGAAGATTATTGTCCAGATATGTTGAAAATATATCCCACATTAGTAATGAAGGGAACTAGATTGGAAAAAAATTATGAAAATGGAAAATACGTTCCCTATACAGACCAGGAGCTGATTGATCTATTGTGTAGAATGAAAAAAGTGGTACCAAAATATGTTAGAATTATGCACTTGAACAGGGATTTCCCTTCTGGAGAGGTTGTGGCAGGATGCAAAAAAAATAATTTAAGACAACTTGTTAGACAGGAAATGGAAAGGAAAGGTAAGGAATGTAAATGTATAAGGTGCAGGGAGATAGGACATGTAAAGAAAAGGAGGGAATTAGAAGATTTGGATCCAAAGATGGAGGTTATGGAATACATGGCCAGTGGAGGTAAGGAGTATTTCATTTCATTTGAGGATAAGATAGAAGATGTTCTGTTTGGTTTTGTAAGGTTAAGGATACCGAATGATCCATTCATGGAAGAATTGGACAGTAAAGTTGGTCTTATAAGAGAGTTGCATGTTTATGGATCTGAAATATCTATAGGGGACGAGTCGAATTCCGTTCAGCACAGGGGATTCGGGAAGAGGTTACTTAAAAAGGCCGAAAGGATCGCTGAGAGAGAAGGTATGAATAAAGTTGCAATCACTTCGGGAGTTGGAGTCCGGGAATATTACAGAAAATTTGGTTATAAGCTGATGGGTCCTTATATGATAAAGGTTTTTTAAAGCTCGGAATAAAACACTTATGTGGTGTTATCATGTGTGCAAAAGCTTTGCTTGTAATGGATATGGCAAATGATTACATGCCTAAGGACTATTATGAAGAAGCAAAACTTCCTGTTGAACCTATTGATGAAATTTTTGAAAATATAAGGACGAGTTTGGCTCTTGCAAGGAAGCATGAAATACCTATAATATTTATGGCGGATGAACACGAGAAGGGGGACGAGGAATTCAATATGTACGGCGAACATTGCCTAAAAGATTCAGAGGGATCTAACATAACAGATAAATTGGAAATCTTGGCCGGAGACAGGATTTTAAGGAAGAGTGATGCAGATGGTTTTTCAAACGAGATGCTGGGAAGAGTCCTAAAGGCCAAAGAAATCGATGAAATATATTTAATTGGTGTTGTGACCAATCTTTCAATCAAATCAACTGCTCTGAGCGCTAAAGAAAGAGGTTTGAAGTCCCATGTTGTTAAAAATTGTGTTTCCGGTTTCAATAGTAAGGAAAAAGGTTTAGATGAATTAGAAGATAAAGAAATAAATATAATTGATTTTGGAAATCTGGAAGATGAATTTTCCGAAGATTGATCATCTCTTTACTGGACAATTTTCCGTTGAACAGTATTTACATTTCTCGTAATTTGGTGGGAAATTATCATTTTCTATTGATTTTATTATTTTGTTCATACTTTTGAAAAGCATAAATTCTTGCTTTGCATCCAATTCCAAGGTCTCCTTCAGTGGAAAAACTTTTTGATTTCCTAAGAATTTTTTTACAGTATTCTTTGTTTCTTCCCTGCTTTCTATTTTATTTTTTTCAAGTATTTCGGATAATTTGTTTTTTATCTTG
>JBDGUQ010000118.1:0-9033 GCA_042215785.1 Candidatus Aenigmatarchaeota archaeon | reverse complement strand
CCCGACTTCTGCAGGCTGGCTCCCCGCCCCCTATAAAAAAGGTATCAACGCCCAATTCTGATGCTTCTTCTACAATTCTTTCTATCTGTTTCCACCCAAGTTCCTTTTTTAAGTCTTCCGCATCATTCTTTCCATAAGAAAAACCGCAAAATCTACACCTCAAATTACATCTGTTAGTGAGGTATAGCTCAAGGTTTGTTGGACCTGCCTGCCCACCATTTTTCCATTTTTTTAATCTATCTATAGTTTTACTGGTAATGGGTACGCTCATATTTCATCCATCTTCTTAGCAAGTTTTTTACGAATAGTGTCAATATCAAATATTTCATTACCACAACAAATTTCACACCAAGGAAATAAATTTTTGTTTAACATTCTTTTCCTGTATTCGGAAAAATAATCTCCATACCAAATTTCCTCCAAAGACTTTTCCTTTATGTTCTCTCCCGTCATCTCCTTTAGTTCCTCCTTACTAACATCTTCATAATCATCTTCTGATCGGGGAATATTGGGACAAGGTTGTACCTCTCCATCAGGATAAACTGTTATAAAATACCAAGGCCTGTAACATGGAACCGTCAGAAACTCGTCTCCTGCAAATTGATTTCCCCTTGATTTAAGCATCTTTCCTTTATTTGAACTTTTTTCAATTATATCTTCATCATATAATATATCAGCATTACAGTCTATTCCATACTCCTCAGCCATATCCAATGTTCTAGGTATATACTTTCTTATTTCTTTACTTTCACCTTCACTCAATTTAAAATCCTTCGCTCTTTCAGTATTCTCAACCAATATCTGGAATAATACTTCGGAAACTCCACAAAGACTAGCAAATTCTATGAATTCGGGTAATTTATTAAAATTTTTATTTGAAATTACAGGAGCAATCCTCAATCTAGGAACTTCACTATCTTGAAAATTCTTTATTTTTTCAAAATATTTTATTGTGTTCGTTGTTCTTTGGAAAGAATTGGTACCTTTTCTCAAAAAGTCATTAATTTTCGCATTGGGTCCATCCATAGAAAAGATTATATCATCCCATCCAATATCTACTAACATCTCTATTGTTTTTCTATCAAAAAGGGTTCCATTTGTTATCAATGATCCATTCATCCCTAATTTCTTTATAAGTTTAACCGCCTCATGGAACAAATCCTTTCTTATCAAAGGTTCTCCTGCTCCACTTATTTCAATACTTTCAACATTCAAATTATCTGCCTCTTTGATAAAGGATATAAATCTCCCTTTTGAAACCTCACTAGAATAATCCATGCCCTTTTCATCATATTTTCTTTGCCAACATGTCTCACAACTTAAATTACATTTATTGGTCCAATTTAATTCTATGGCCCATGGCCCAACTTCCCTGCCTTTTTTCCATTGATAAATTTTTTCTACCTTTTCCAAAAAATCACCGATAATAAAAAATGAGCTACAAAAATATAAGAAAATTAATCTATTTAGTATTTATAATATATAATGGTGGTTTATACAATGAACTGGAGATTGAAAGATCCTAAAAGAATACAGATACAGCCTTCTTACAAATGTAATTTGAATTGCAAATTCTGCTGGAAAACTATCCACGAAAATGGCAGTTTGGAAGAGATGAGTGATGAAAAGTGGTTAGAAATCACAGAGAATCTTTGTGACCTTGATATAGATAAAGTAATCATATCAGGTGGAGGGGAACCACTCATGAGGAAGACATTGATTTCCAAATTAATCAAAAACTTCAAAGAAAATGATATAGGGGGAAGTCTTGTCACAAATGGAACATTATTTGATAGAAAATTAATAAATACAACAATTGAAAACCACTGGGATGAAATAAATATTAGCCTACATAGTCCCAGAGTAGAGATCAATGATTTCTTGAGGGATAAAGAAGGATCAACAAAAAAAACACTAGAAAATATCAAAAAAATTAATAAACTAAAGGAAAAGAAAGAAAAACCGAGAATAACTATCAATGCTGTAATAAATGAATATAATTATGACCATCTAGAAGAGTTCAAAAAATTCGCACAAGAATTTAAAATTGATCATGTAATATTCCGGCTTTTGCAAGGAAATCCTAAAGATTGCAAATTCGTACCTAAAGATAAATTAGAAATACTACTAGAAAAGTTGAGAAAAATCAAACCATCTAAAAAAACCAATTTCCATTTTTCCTTTTCAGAAAATGAGGTTGAGAATTATTATGAATAATAAAAAAACACCCCAACCAATATGTTATTCTCCATTTTACGAAATGACCATATTTCCAGATGGGAAAGTGGCTCCATGCTGTTTTTCCGATCAAGAAAAGATAGAAGAAATAGAAAATGTCAAAAGCAAAGACATAGAAGATATATGGAAGGGTAACAAATTTAGAATTCTGAGAGAGAAAATGTTAACGGGCATATATCCCAGCATGTGTAAAGAATGTTCAATAAGTCACAAAGAAATGGAAGATTTGGAAAAACTATTCAAAAATGACTACAAACATCTTACAGAAAAGGATAATTACCTGTCTATCCTAAACGATCTGCTCTTTCACATATCAAACAAATACGATAAATATAAACAAAAGGCGAAGCACTTTAAAGCTCGCTTAAACGAAAAGATAGAAGAATTAGAGTCAGAAATGAAAAGATTGAAGGAAGAAAATAAGGAAATAGGAGAAATCAAGGAAAAATTGGAAAGTAAATTAGATGGGGTGAATTCAGAAAGAGATTTACTCAAAAAAGAGGTTGAAAGGATAAATGAAGAGAGGGATTTCTTGGAAAGGACAAACCAACAAGTGGTATCTGAAAAAGAAGAGGTTGAGAAGGAACTTGAAGAAATAAAAAAATCATTATCCTACAAAACATACAAAAGGATAAAGGATATATTTACCAGGTAAAATAATAAAACAGTGATTCATATTAAAAATATAAAAATCATAACTTCGATAATAATTCTATCGACATTAATCATTTTCTCTTTCGGTTATTACAAAAATTCATACTCTGAAAGTGGCAAAGGACCTGTAATAATTATTCTAATAGAATCTTTAAGAGCCGATCATTTGCCTTGTTACGGATATCATAGAAATACAACCCTGAATATATGTAATCTGGCCGATGATGGGGTTCTATTTGAAAATGCGTATTCACAAGGAACTTGGACGGCCATGTCTGTTCCATATTTATTAACATCCTCTTTAGGTAGTGGGGTTGATAATTGGACTAAATCCTTAGCGGAAAATTATATAACATTGGCTGAAAGATTGAAAAAAGAAGGATATGACACAATAGGTGCTGGAAAGGTCAGTGATTTATACGTTAACACTGATCAAGGTCTAAATGAAGTCAACCCACAATGGATTTTAGAGAGTAGGAATGAAAAAAGTCCTTGGTTCAGGCGTTGGGAAATTAATGGTTCAAGAATAAAGGAAAATGATTTTCTTTATTATTTTGTAAGTGAACCTCACGGGCCATTTATACCACCAAATGAATTTAGGGGTATTTATGAAAATATTTCTAAAAACCTTACAGAGTTGGACTGGGAACCAACTGCAGCCAATCTGGGAAACCCATCACACAAAAAAATGATGGATACAAACAAAGAAGAGTTAATTTCCCTATACGATGAAGAACTTCTCTATGTGGATCAGAATGTAGATAATATTTTAGATGGATTAAAGGAAAGGGGGCTATATCAAAAATCAACTATCGTTGTAACGGGTGATCACGGTGTAAGACTGGGAGAAAGAGGAGGCTGGCTTCATATGGGACCTCCAGACGAGGAAGTAATACATGTACCACTAATAATAAAGTTTCCAAAAAACAAGTTTGCAGGAACAAGAGTAAATCAATTAGTAAGACATATGGACATAGTACCCACTATTTATGATATATTGGGTATAAATGAAGATACATACGGACAATCACTAGTTCCTGCTATAAATGGTAAAAAATTGGATATTAATGTCTTCTCAGCTGAAAAAATTAATAAAAATTGGATGATAAAAAACAAAAATTACAAATTAACCATTGGAAATCCTAGAAACTTCTGCGCTAGTCTGAAATCAGGCGAGAAAACATCCAATTATAATTTAACAAGATATACAAAGGAGAAGAAAGAAGTTTATTCAATAAAAAAACAATTTTGTGAGATTTACTCAGAAGACTCCAAAAGAAGAGATAATAATGTTAAAAATATTCCAAAAGAGGAATTGAAAAAACGGCTGAAAGAAATAGGTTATATCAGGTGATTAAATTCTCTTCTTTATGTTGGAAAAAATTCTATCGGCAATCGCTCGATGTGCCAGATAATTGGGCAATGGATCTTTCTTATTCAATTTGTATTTATCATCCTTAAACTCCTCTACTCCAACATAAGTCCAATTATCTTTATTTGAAAACTCTCTTATCTCATTATCTATATAATGCCTGCATTGATATGTAAAAATAGCAATATCGAAACTGTGTTTCTTGGACAGGTCGTCCAAAACTTTCAACTTTTTATCCAATTTCTCCAATGATTCATTCCTTTCATTGTTTAACTCCTCAAAAGTTTTATGTATTGCCATATCAACTGCTACCTGTACTCTTTTCAAATCCAACTCCGTTACATTTTCATGTTTTTCCTTATATTTCTTTCTCTTCCTTTCGCCTATTTGGCCTATAAGATCCTTCATACTTTTATTTCTGAATAAATCATTTGCAAAGTGTTGATATATGATCAAATCTGGTTCATAATCAATAGCCTTATGTTCTATTAAAGATATTTTACTATCAATATACAAACCTGGAATCCCGAAATTTAAAACTTCTATTTTGTTTTTGTAATACTTGTTCAACTTCCTCTCCAAAACCTTGGGATATGAATCGCTAATATTAACCCCCCTGGCAAATGTAATAGAATCTCCAATAGCAATTATCCTAAAAGTATCGTTGTCTTTGTTTTTTTTATACAAATTATCCCTGAAACCGTCCCTATTTATGTCTATTTTCACCTTCGGAAGATCAATTCTCTGACCATCATACCATCCAGTATAATTGGGGACCAGCTCTCTATATACACCCGGTATATCTGACCTCTTCTTATAATCTATTTGGCCTTCGGGCATGTCGCGCGTCTTCAATTCTTTTAGTGTATTTTTGTAGTTCTCTTCGAATAATTCGTCAAATGTGCTTCTATTTGAAACATTCGTTTTACTTTCTAACTGGAAACTTTTAAGTAAGAAAAAAAGGGTAATTGAAGAAACTACAACCAATACAAAAAATATCTTATCCTTTTTCATTTTATCAGCTCCGAAATAGTTTCATTCATACCTTTTAGATCGTAACATAATTTTGGTTGGACTTCGGGATTTTTAGAACATTCCTTTATCGTCCCATTCCTTATTACTGGACCAAGCATTGGGAAGGCTTCGACACCCAATAACTTTCTATCCAACTTTTCCTCAAGTTCCGCTTTCTTTCTTGGATAATGTATTTCGATATCCTCACCATTTTTTATTTTAAAAAAAGAAGTTTTTTTCTCCCGGGAATGTTTAGTATATTCAACAATTATCTTGTAATCGTCTGTCCTCAATGAATGTGTTTCAGTTAAGAAATAGTTGAAAAGTGTATAAGCCTCCAAACCAAGTTCGTGTCCCTCTAGTATGGGTAGTATAGATGTCCCATCAGCATCAAAATCCATATCATAAAAATCAGCTAAAGTGGGTAAAATATCTATTAGCCTAACAACATCTTTAACCGTTTTTCCTGAATACTTGTTATTTGGAAATTTCATTATCAGGGGTACATTTATTAGTTCTTCGAATGGTGTTCCTCCATGAAAATATCGTCCATGTTCACCAAATAATTGTCCGTGATCTGAGAAAATAATTATAAATGATTCATTATAAATTCCAATATCCTTCAAAATATCTACATATTCTCCAAATCTGGAATCTGCACATTTTATTTCTTCATCATAGAGATTTATCAAATCTTTTCTGTGTTTTTTAGTCAGATTTATGGTACCGTTGGCTGGTGTAAGATACTCAAATTCTTTATCGTAAATTTTATTATCTTTATTATATATATTCCTACATTCCATAGGAGGTTCGTATGGAGCGTGCGGTTTTCTGTGATAATCTAAAAACAACAATTTATCATTTGTGTCTACTTCATCTTTAAAAACTGATTTTTGGGGTTCGACAAATTCAAATCCTTGGATAATATTCTTTTCGTAAAAATGGCCATCGTCTGAGGAAAAAACCGATGAGTAACCATTTTGTCTAAATATTTCGCCAATTGTGACAAATGAATCATCGAGAATTTTCCATCTTGTATATATTTTATTTTTTAATGGACTTGTAGATGTAATAAAGGATGGAAACGAGGTAGGTGTATGTGTACTCTGCACTATAGCATTCCTAAATAGTATCCCATCTTTTTTTAGATTACAAATATTTGGCGTTGTATTTCTATGATATCCATAACAAGGAAGGTGATTCTTGGTGAGAGAATTTATCGAAAATATAAAAATATATGAATCTTCCTGAGACGAGTTCTGTCTTAAATTTGGAATTATGAAGAAGAAAAGTAAAAAAATTATCAAGATTACTAACAAAAAGGATAATTTGACTTTATTTATTTCATCAGGCAACATCTGCATAACCCAAATCTTTTAAATTTCTCTTAATTTCCTCACTAACATTAAAATTATTATTTTTAGAATTTTTCAAAATACCAAATAATTCAAAATGCAGTTTATCCTTTATTTCAGGTCTTTTTGTAACGAGATTCTCCCTTTCTTTGGGATCTTTTTCAATATTATATAATTCCTCAATCTTTGATATATTATTGATGTTATTCTCCAATACATCAATATCTTCCTCTGATATTTTTTCATTTTCTTTCATAAAATTGATCTTCCAAGATATATTCCTATAAATGTATTTGTACTTTCCATTTATGAATGAATGAGCACCTCTATAATTTGAATATATCTTTAGGTTATGTTTTTTATTATCAAAGATTTGTACTAAATTTTTACCCTCGATTTCTTCCACTTCTTCAATCTCCAGGATGCTATAAATGGTAGGTAACACATCTATATGTCTTACTGCCTTCTCTATTTCCATATTTGAATATTCATTATCAGGAAACTTTATTATAAGAGGTACCCTCAAAACTTCATTGTAAATAGACCCATGATCAAAATACAAATTATGTGAATCAAATGATTCTCCGTGATCAGCTGTTAAAATAATTATACTTTCATTATACTTATTCATCTTCCTCAACGATTCCAAAAAGGAACCCAGCATCAAATCATAATTCCATATCTTTTCATCATACCTGTTTATCATGTACTGAACTACATCATTTTTCTCTTCTGGAGTCAGATTCTTATATATATTCTCCTTTTCATCCGAAGAATAATATCCAGGATCTTGCAACCTCTTGACAATAGTTTCATTAAAAATGTCTATTCCTTCATTAAATCTCTCTCTATTTCCATGCATATCTAATATATAAGGTATATGTCCACCAAAAAGATGAATATAGTAAAAATTCCCATAAGAATCCTTCAAGTTACTCTCTACATTATCCAATAAATCAACTGGATTTTCAAATTTTCTTATATTCACTTCGGGACCCAAAAACTCCCAACAACCTTTTGGTAACATGTCTGTATAGAAAAATGTATTATAACCTTGCCCTCTTAGTTTTTCAAAAACAGTAGTTATATTTTTATTAATCCTGTCTTTCCATGATCTTACTCCATTATCAACAGGCCACTTCGATGTAACTAGTGAAGATATAGAAATTGGCGTGCAGCCACCCTGGGAATATGTATTTTTAAAAAGGACACTATCCTCAGAAAATTCACATATGTAAGGCGTTGTATTTCTATGATATTCGTAACAAGGAAGGTGATCGGCTCTTAAAGCATCAACAGAAATTAAAATTATATTTGGTTGACTATGTTTATTTTTACTGAAGTTCTTCAGTGCAAATATAGAAATTAGAGCAATTGAAATTATTAGAATAAATGAAATTGTTCTCTTAATACTCATTTAATCACTTAAAATTCGTATCATCTAGTTTTTTCCTCAATTCTTCATTCCTCTTTTCTTTAGACAATATACACTTTGAACAAGAAGACGGGACATTAAATGTCCTGAATTCCTCCCTTAAATTATTATAATATTCGCCATGCCATATTTCACTTAGAGATTTCCTATTTAAATTGGGACCATCATCAATCATACAGCATGGAGTCACCTCACCGTCCATTTTTACAACCATATTCAAAAATGGTTCAAAGCATGAAATATTAAAGAAATGTTCTGGCTTTTCTTCGTCCATACCCAAATTTTCTTTTTGATCGTTTTTTGATTTATCAGTAGATAGAAAATGTTCTTTCGCCTCATTTATATTAGTATGTATGGAATGTTTTTCAGCCACATTTAGAGCAGAGTTCAAAACATCGATAAGATCTCCTTTATTTTTTATAGTAAGATTTCTATATTCTTCAGGATTTAATAGTGGTATCAATGTTAAATTATTACAATCCATATCATTCGCGTATTCGAAAAGTTCAGGTAAATACCTATAGTTTTTCTCGGTAATAACAGTGTTAAAGGCTATTTCAGGTTTCTTACTATTGAATTCTTTTTTCACTTTCTTGAACCTTATTAAATTTTGAGTTGCCTCTTCAAAGGTTCCAGAAACACCTCTAAGATAGTCATGTACTTTTGCATTGGGACCATCCATGGAAAACATTATCAAATCCCAGTTCATGCCTACAATTCTATTAATTTCTTCCCCATTCAACAATGTCCCGTTAGTATTCAAATTACCAAAAATATTATTCTGTTTTATTCTTTCCATCATCTGGAGAACAATGGACTTCCTTATGAATGGTTCGCCTCCTCCAGTTATGAGAATCCGTGCAACACCCATCTCTTTAGCTTCTTCTGTCAACTTCAATAATCTTTCGTCGGAAAGTTCCCGTTCTTTATTTTCCTCCATTAGATTAGAAAGATCCTTACCTTCC
>JBDGUQ010000141.1:0-9126 GCA_042215785.1 Candidatus Aenigmatarchaeota archaeon | reverse complement strand
CAGGTTCGGTGGATGTTTATGACCCCAAAATATCTTTGCATGTCAATAATAGGATATATTCATATGAACCGACAAAGGAAACGGATTTGAATTCTTCCAATAAGTTGGAAGCTGGAACACAGGCCTACCTCGTAACCAATATAACTGATGAACTTTCTGGGACTTTAAAGGATGTCAGGGTAGTTTTTCAGAATTGTCCCAGCAATGCTGTGAGCAGTTGTGATCTAATAAATGATGAGTGTGGATAATATGGAAAGAAAAGGTATTTCACCACTGATTTCAGTAGTTCTATTGGTCGCACTAGTTATAGCTACAGCAGGTATAGTGTCCCAGTTTTATCTGAGATTTACTAGAGAGAGGACCAAGGAAGTTTCTGATAGAGGAAGTGAGACAATAACATGTTCCTATGCAGGCCTTTACATAAATGATGCCGAGTACAATGCTACTTCTGATTTGTTTCTGCTGGATGTTACCAATACAGGGCAGATAGATTTGACCGATTTCAAAATACAGGTACAATTCGATAATAGATCCACTGCTGAATACATACCTACCAGGTTCAACGAAACGATGAGTCCAGGCGATAACTGGTTTTTCAAGAATTCAAGTATAGGAACCTGCGCTATAGATAAAGTGATATTTTTATCCGAGAGGTGTCCGGTGGATAGCAGTGACCAGCTTTCTGGAAGTAATATGTACTTTTACAACTGTTGAGGTTTTACTATGAAAAAGGCTGTTTCACCAGTTTTGTCTGCAATGTTAGTTGTAGCTATTACAGTTATGGGAACCGTAATAGTTCTGAGAACCGGTGGTCCTTCTATCGAAAGTGGAGAAAAGAGTTTGCTTTTTTCCGAGGCCAAATCGATCCTTACTTCACTTGATTCTGCAATAAAACAGGTAGCTTATGGCGGTGAAGGGACAGCAAAAAGAGTTAATGTCAAGGTTTCTGGTGGAGATTATTATATAGATAGTGAAAAGGATCAGATAAGGTTTGAAATGGAGACCGAAGGCGAGATAGTTCCTCCAGGAGTCTACAAAAAAGAAGGACCCTTAACGATATCTACAGGTGCTGATGTTAAGGCTTATGAAGAAGATATTGATGGGGATGGCGAAGAAGACCTGGTGCTTGAAAATAGCAGGTTGCTTTTTGCAGTCGAAAATTTTGGCAATAGTTCCAATTATGTTTCTTTGGATACATCAGATCTAATAAATGAAATGAGGATCAAGGATGTGGGCGTGAATATAACTCCAACCGATTCATCTATAACCATAGATTCCATAAGCAATAGCAGTAG
Organism: Candidatus Aenigmatarchaeota archaeon; assembly: GCA_042215785.1. Lineage (GTDB taxonomy): Archaea > Aenigmatarchaeota > Aenigmatarchaeia > PWEA01 > JBDGUQ01 > JBDGUQ01. The sequence continues at coordinate 7,831 of JBDGUQ010000141.1, read as the reverse complement.
AGGGATTGGTTACAGTGAAATAGTAGACAAAGGAAAAAATCTACATGATGGTCAAATAAAAGTTTACGTTGAAAGCGAGTCGAATGCGAACTACGAGGTATGGTATACTTTACTTTCACAGTCAGATTTCATACAGGCAGAAGTCAGGAATGTTGCCTATGAATAATTAATCTTCCGGAATTTCGATTTCATCCAACATCGTTATATATTTCTGTAATTTTTCCAATTCCTTTTCTAGTGTCTGTAATTTTTCCAAAGTCCTTTTGTTCTCTTCTGGATTCATCTTTTCTAGTTTTTCTTTGTACTCATCGAAATCTGTAAGACTCTTCTTTATATTTTTCTTAGTTTTGAAAATAACAGCCCTTTTAAGAGCCTCCAACAAGTTACTATCCAATTTTATGTATAGCTTCCTGTCACCACTTTTCTTAACCTTTGAAATCATTTCCAATACTTCAAGGAAGTCGAGACTTATTGATATTGAAGAAGAAGAATATCCCGTTTCTTCGGCCAATTTTTGTAGTGAAACAGGTTCGTCCATCGCAAAAAGTGCTGCTATTATTTTTCCATGTACCTTCGAATAGCCAAGGCTGGCCGCGGTGTTCGCGAACGTTGAGTATATTTTCTGTTTTATTTCCTCGGTTTCTTTGGTCATAACAAAAAATATGTTTTTGAGATATATAATAATTTTTTTATTCCTTCCGGTGTAATTAGAAATATGGATGAAGAGATGAGGGAAAGCTTAGAATCACAGGGCTATAGGATAGTTGGAAACCATTCCGCAATAAAACCATGTATGTGGTGCAAGAGAGCTATCAAAGGAGAAAATATATGTTATAAGCAGAAATTCTACGATATAGTTACCCATAGATGTGTTCAGATGTCACCTTCCCTACAGTTTTGCAATGAGAACTGTATTTTTTGCTGGAGAACCCTGAGATATGGAATGCCAGATGATGATTTTGAATGGGATTCGCCCGAGTTTATAGTTGAGAAGAGTATAGAGGAACATAAGGAGATATTACAGGGATTCAAAGGAAACCCTAAAGTTACGAACAAGAAGTTCGAGGAGGCCGTAAATCCTAAACATTTTGCCGTTAGCCTTGCTGGAGAGCCAACACTGTACCCCAAGTTACCTGAATTATTGAAGGAGATACACAAAAGAGATATGACATCTTTTCTTGTTACTAATGGAACTAACCCGGATATGCTCAGGAGATTACTCGAAGAGGAGACACCTACACAACTGTATGTGACTCTTGCTGCTCCTACGAAAGAGAAATTCGACAAGATCGTCAATCCAATAATAGAAGATGCCTGGGAAAGGTTGATGAATAGTTTGAGTCTTCTCACGGAGTTCGATAGGACAGTTTTGAGGCTTACGTTAGTAAAGGATCTTAATATGATTTTCCCTGAAAAGTATGCAGAGATAATAGATAGATCAAAACCCATGTATGTTGAGCCCAAAGGTTACGTTTCCGTTGGTGGAGCCAGGGAAAGGTTGGGAATAGAATACATGCCATCCCATCAGGACATAAAGGATTTTGCAGAGAAGATTTCACAGGAGTGCTCGTATTCTATAAAGGATGAAAAGGAAGACAGCCGAGTTATTTTGATGACAGAATGATGCTTAGTTTTAATAAATTTAAATCATGTTAGATTATTATGTTGCTCAAAAAAGCTTATGAAATGGCCAAAGGTAAAGGAGATATAAGGTCTTTGGTTGACTCCGGTGGCTATCTCTGTTCTGCTTACGTTTTTCTAACACCCGAAGACGAAGAAATAGACAATTGGGAATTGGGGTTTCATGTTCATAAGGAAAATAAAATAGTTCCCGTTTCTGTTGATGGGGAAGTTGAAATAACAGAAGGTGATGAACCACTCAAAGAAGAAGTCCATCAGATTGCAGTAGAAGATATTGATTTTAATGCCGAGGAAGCTCTTGAAAAGGCCAAGAAGGTTCAAAAGAATAATTTTGGAAGAAAGGTTCAAAAAATATTACTTTCGATTAAGAAAGATGAAAAATTGTTCTGGAATGTTGCCTTTATAACTGGTTCCTTTTCTATTGTGACAGTCAAAGTAAATACAGAGGATGGGGAAATCCTGGAAACCAATGAAAAAACTTTGATGCAGAATATGGGATCCGATAAGAAGTTGAGTATCTAGTCCTTTTTCTTGTTCCAGTCATCCTTTGTCTCGCAATCCGGATCCAGACAGAGTTCCCAGGGTCTCTTACCTTTTCTTATAACCTTTATTATGGGAGTCCCACATGATTCACATACCTTGTCAGTAGATATAATTTTGCCATATTGAGGAAGTGGATATGTGTTTTCACATCCCTCTTCTTTGTAACCTTCACAGCCAACGAACCTTTTACCATTCTTCTTGGATTTGATTATTCTTAAATAATTGCCACATTCGGGACATTTGCCAAGTCTGTATCTATCCTTTCTTGTTTTTTTGAGAGCTTTACCGAGTTCCTTTCCTATCTTCTTTTCCTTATCCTTGAAATTTTCGAATATTTCTTTCAGAGTTTTTTCAGCTTCTTCTATTACTTTTTCTTTTTTGTTATCACCTTCCCTTATAGAATTCATTTCTTCTTCGAATTCCCTTGTCAAGTCTTCGGATAATATTTCGGGTGAATATTTTTCCAATGTATCGACAACGGACAAACCGAGTTCAGTAACCTTTATTTTCTTACCGGTTATATAACCTCTATTGAATAGGGTTTTGACTATCTGCGACCTAGTAGCTTTAGTTCCGAGTGATTTTTTCTGTAATTTTTTGACAAGGGATGCTTGGGAATATCTATTTGGTGGTTTTGTTTCCTTTTCAAGCATTTCCACCTCAAGGACTTTCAATATTTCACCCTTCTCTAGATCTGGCAGTATCTGTTCCTTGAACCTGACATATGGTTCGTACAATTCTATCCAGTTTTTCTCTATTACTCTCTTACCCTTTGATAAGAAAATTTCACCGTTTATATCGAACTTTATCTTCATACTTTCCCTTATCGAAGGATCACCGAAAGTTGATATGAATCTCTTTACTATTAGATCATACAATTTCTTTTCATTGTCGCCCAAATTCTTCGGTTTCATACCGGTTGGATGTATGGCTGGATGTGCCTCATCCTTTTTCTTTCCCTGTCTTGGATAGATTTTATTTTTGTTCAGTATCTTCTTTGCGAGGTCTTCGTATTTATTTTGATTTTTTATTTTCTTCAGAATATTCTTGTAACCTATTTTGGGAGGTAATTTTTGACTGCTAGTCCTCGGGTATGATATCAATCCCTGGTCGTAAAGACTCTGAGCTATATCTAAGGTTGTGGACGGATTTATACCAAATGCTGAATAAGCTTCCGTCTGCAGTGTCGTTAAATCAAACGGCGGGAAAGGTCCCCATTTATACCTATTTCTTTTTACATTGCTAACTTCGGCCTGACTATCTTCACAATTTTTCTGGACTTTTTCTGCTTCCTCTTTCTTCCAGAACTTTCCCTTTTCATGTTCTGCCCTCACATTTTCCTTCTCTCCTTCCAAGTCTGCTTCTAGTTCCCAGTAGGGTTCAGGTTCGAAATCCTGGATTTTTTTCTCCCTTTCGGCCAGTATTTTTAGGGCAGGTCCCTGTACCCTTCCTGTACTTAGAACCTTGAATCCACCCCCCGAATTTTTTACGGCCAGTGTTAGCGCACGGGAGGAGTTGATTCCCCATAACCAGTCAAGTTTGTGGCGGGTTAAACCTGCTTCCACCTGTCCTTTGTCCATTCCCCCCATCAGACTGTTGTATGACTCCTGTAGCTCCGAAGTTGTCAATGTAGAAAACTTCATCCTTTCTGTATCTTCTATTCCAAAAATAAATCTCAATATATTATAGGCTATAACATCTCCTTCTATATCGTAGTCTGTTGCTACAATGAATTTGTCAGCCTTTTTAGATAATTTTTTCAAATTTTGATAATAAGGCTTAGTGAATTTTGCCGAATCGTTGGTTTTGAAAGTGGGAGCCCATTCGGTTTCGAACATAGGATACTTCCACCCCTTTCCTTTCTGGTCAAGCCCGAATAGATGACCTACCGCCGGAACCACCAAACAATCCTCGTTACCAACCATTATCTCGTACCAAACAGCCTTACCTCTATTCTTCTTCTTTATTTCTTTCTGATCTTCGGCAAGAGAATATGCTATTCTGTTTGCGGCTTTTGGTTTCTCGGCGACTATCATTGTGGTCATATTATCATTTTAGTTCAATGGAAGTAAATATTTAAAAACATCCACATTAAATCCTTCAATTGTGATAGATATGATGCCTAATCTAAATCCGAAGCAGATGCAGAAAATGATGAAGAAAATGGGATTGAAGACAGAGGAAATAGATGCAGAGGAAGTTATAATAAAGGGAAAAAATAAAGAATTGATCATTACCAATCCTGACGTTACTAAGATGGATATAAAGGGCCAGGAAATGTTCCAGGTACAGGGAGATGTTACCGAAAAGGAAAAAGAGAAATTTTCAGAAGAAGATCTACAAATGATAATAGATCAGACCGATTGTTCAGAAAAAGAAGCCAAAGAGGCTCTACAGGAAACCGACGACATAGCCCAGGCAATTATGGAATTGAAGAAATGATTATTTTTTCCTTCTATCTTTTCTTTTTTCGTGATCGTTAATTACTTGCCTTTCTAGATTATCCAGTGCCTTATCCAGAGCTGTTATTAGATCCCAGTCCCAGTCCTTACTTACGAATATGCCTACTGGAGTCATGAATCTTGTCCTTATAGAGTATTTGGTCTGCTTCCCACCCTTATTATGTTCTTTTATATGAATAATAAGATATTCGAGACCTTCATATATTCTCCCTATCTTCTGAACAGTTTTGTCGACCGTATCGTGCAACTTGCTGACAACAAAATTATCTACATCAGGCATTCCGGTTATCTGCAGGTATACACCCCTTTTCTGTTTCAACGAAGCTATGAATTCTATTATATCTTTCGGAGTTATAATGCCCAAAGGCTTCTTGTTTTTGACTATTATTGCAGAATATTGTTTTTTCTTATTCATCTGTTCTGCTGCTGTTTTGAGGTCAGTTTCTTCATCTATTGTAAGGGATTTATCGTTCATTATTGAAGATATTGGTATTTCGTAATGTGGTATCTTCTCCCCCGCCACATCCCTTTCTCCCATTCTTTCGTTTGGTTGGATTGTTTTCATTATTTCTTTCAGGGTCACCACACCCATCAATTTATTTTCATTATCCACAACCGGTAACCTTGAAACACCTTCTTCATGCATTATATGTCTCGCCTTTCCTATATCTTCTTCCACTTCTATTGAAATTACCTCGTCCGCATATTTTTCGGATTTTTCTCCCGATAATTCATCTGCTTTTCTTGCTATATCTATCATATTATATTCTGTGAGGACACCAATGACTTTGCCTTTATCAAATATTGGTGCGGCATCATAGCCAGAATCTAGAACCTTTTTGGCAGCATCAATTAAAGCATCATCAGGGCTTATTTTGGGAGGATCGTATATCAATGATTTTATTTTTGTGTGTGCAGGGACCCCTCTTTCAGCAAGGTTTCTTTCAGTTGTTAATCCGATGAAATCATCGTTTTCATTGTATACACATAAGGCGTATATATCTTCATTTTTGAATATACCCTTCGCCTTCGATAAATGTTTCTCCTTTGATATCTTCTTGTAATCCAGCGGTAGAATATCCTTTACTTTGATTTGTGTAATTTTCATAAAATCATCCTCCCTTCAGTTTTACTATAAAGCACAACAAAATTTTGATTTCCAGTTAAATAAAAATTTAAGGAGTAATCCTTTCTATTTCATAATAAGTTACATCATCTTCTTCATCTACTACAGCCCATAACATCTTAGCTCTGATATTTTGGGCAAGTCTTACTGCCCTACTCAATTCAGGATACGAACAGGTGTAGTTTTCCGGAACTGCATGCACCACCCATTTGGTATGTTCTTTCGGTGCTTTCGGACCTCTTTTTAGTTCCACACCTCTTGAATAAACTCTGAAGTGCGTGCCGAACTTGAAACCAGTTCTCACAAGAAAGCCTCTTTCCCTCAAATCTTTGTAAACTGTATATTTTTGGGGAAATTCGTCATCTGATTCACATGCCTTTCTGTAGAATTCATCTTTATCCATTTTTTCTCCATCTTTATCTACTATTTCCAATTTCTTTCTTTCCAGAAGGTGTAATGCTTCACAGAGTGAGAGGACCAGATGGTCGTCTTTGACCTTGCCGTAGCTACCTACATCGTATACTTCTTCCGCATCTTCCTTTCCCCAAACTACTACATCGTGTTCGAGTATTTCAGCTTCTTTCTTTTCCTCTTCGCTCATAAAAACACCTTGATTTATAGAAGATGTAATTCTAAGACTTTTAAATTTTTCTTTCCGACCTGAATTTTTTAGAGTTCTATTCCTTCTGTAGAAATCTTTACCTGGCAACTGTCGCAGAAATTCTTAGTTTTCCTGTCTAGTGGTTTGATATTGTTGGAATAACTCATCACACATTTGGGATTGTCGCAATGGTTCAAACCGAATACGTGTCCCAGTTCGTGTATACATTCCTTTACCAATCTAGATTTCAAAAGCTCGAAGTTCGTATCGTTCCCGTAAAACTCCGGTTTGAGTCTTGCCATACTTACGATTGCAGGCCCTCTGTATTCTGCCTGCCCATACACGTAGTTGAGACCGTTTGCGTATATATCTTCGTCAGTTACCCCGAGAACTATTCCTTTATCCCTTAATTCGTCCATCACAAGTTCCACTTTATATTGTTCTTTAAACTTATCGTAACTTCTTTCGGGAAATTTCATCTGACCGACTTTTTGGAAACGGTGAGATAGTTCTCTGTTTAGTTCTTCTATTAGGATGTCAACAAATTTTTCAGGTATTTTACCGAGCTGTATAACTTTAATCAGCATATTTTTCAACTTGTATTTTTTTGGTGGGAAGGGAGGGATTTGAACCCCCGACGACTAGATCTTCAGTCTAGCGCTTTCAAGTGTTTTAAAACATCTCCCAGGCTGAGCTACCTTCCCTATTGTGGCGCCCTGGGCAGGATTTGAACCTGCGGCCTTCCGGTGTCCATCTTTAGTTAACAGCCGGACGCTCTTCCACTAAGCTACCAGGGCTTATTTAGAGTATTATTTTATCAACTTTTAAAATATTTATAGCTTCTATTTTTCTGGTTGTGATATGAATTAAAAAAGGAACTATTAGAGAGTTTTTTATGCTTAATTGAAGCCAGGAGCTTTTAGTTCTTTGAACTTGGCGGGTAAATACTCCTCTACTACATACTCGAAACCATATCTCATTAAAGCCTGTTGTTCTGACTTCTTTCCGAGACTGTTCCACTTGTTTAGTTCCTTTACAAGCCTCTTGTCGTTGTTGTATCTTGGATCCTCCTTGAGTTCCCTTATTCTTTTGTAGTCCACATCCCTTAATTTATCAGACCTAAGTTTGTATTCCTGTATATCTGTTGCTGTTACTCCCAACCATTGTGCATCTGGAGTTGCCAGCATTCTGTTTATGTGAGCAGATTTGGCCGAACCGGCAATTATAACCATCGCTATATGTAGTCCCCATGGATCTGAGTCTGTAAATATGTATGTTGGAATGTTCTTCAATTCGTTAATCCTTTTTATTATCCTTCTCGTGGCTCTTGTGGCCTGTCCTCCCAGGTTTACTAGTACAGCATTGAATTTTTCATGAGCGTTTTCCTCCATTAAACGGTTGTACATACCGTCGGTTTCTATTGCTATTACTTTGTCGGCGTTCAACTCGGTTATTTCA
>JBDGUQ010000054.1:8763-9285 GCA_042215785.1 Candidatus Aenigmatarchaeota archaeon | reverse complement strand
ACCAAAAAGAAACTAGCATAGTCCTCAACTTCAAGTACGACCCAAAGATGGAAAAAGCATATGTCAAGAAAAATGACAAAGTATTAGGTCTAATTAAACTCAAAAGAAACATCAATTTTTCATTAAAGACATGTAAAGATAGGTCTTGTGAAAAGGAGAAAGAAAGATTCTTGGAAAACGAATCAATGTGGATTGATTACCATTCTAGTGTCAATGGCATTAAAACAAGGACTCTAATCACATATCCCAATAACTCAACTGAAGAGATAAAAATTCCCAAAAAAATAAGATTGGGGAATGCAGGGAAGTATAAAATAAAATCGTCCATTTATAAGATTGGGTACAAAAATAGTTCAGACATCAAAGAAATAACAGTTAATGAAAACGAAACAAATACGGATTATATAATTATTCTTGTCATGATCAGTATTATACTAGTATTCATTCCATCATTATTGATTGAACTTAAATTATTCAATTAAAATGCAATTCCACTACATCCTCATCTTCCAATATATGATC
>JBDGUQ010000054.1:7704-8753 GCA_042215785.1 Candidatus Aenigmatarchaeota archaeon | reverse complement strand
TCTGTCCCGAAAACTTCGAGCTTTTTCCCCATATTCTAGCGTACTTGAGGTTCCTTTGAAAATTACCAGGAAGATTTTTTTGAATCTCTGATATACTCGAATCTCTTTTAACTATAAGAGGCTCCTCTTTATCGGGTTCTTTATTAATTTTCTTCATATATATCCGCATCAGATTTAACTTTTCCCAAATCTCCTCCTTCAGTTCATCGAGATTTTTCTCCTGAGAAGCCGAGATAGCTATCAGATTTTCCATTCTCTCTAATTCCATTAACTCATCATTTTCCAATTGATCTATCTTATTCAACACAGAAATGGATGGTATATATACCCTATTCTTCATGATGCCGTCTATTAACTCATCTATAGAAAGATCCTCCCTTATGACTACATGACAGTTCAAAAACCCATTGTCCTTGATAACATCTTTTATTGTTCCTTTGTCCAGAGATAGTTCACATGTCGAGTTTATCTTTATTCCACCCCTCCCTGTTTTCTTCAACCTCATATTAGGTTCGTGTGTGTTCATCCTAATGCCAGCATTATAAAGCTCCTTTTTCATTCTCTCCAATCCATTCAACTTCTTATCATCGACCATCATAACTACCATATCACAACTCCTGATAACAGAAAGGACTTCCTTGCCTCCTCCCTTACCTTTAGCAGCTCCCCCTATCAACCCAGGAACATCCAAAATTTGTATATTGGCTCCCTTATATTTCATCATTCCCGGCACAACATTCAGGGTAGTAAATTCATAGTTGGCAACCTCGGAATCTGCGTTGGTAAGCTTGTTCAACAAGGTGGACTTACCGACAGAAGGGGGACCCACCAGTGCAACACTAGCATCGCCTCTTTTCTTAACAGCATAACCACTTTCACCGCCACCCGATTCCTTTTGCTTCTTCTCCTTTTTCTCTTTCAACCTGGCAATCTTAGATTTCAATCTAGCCCTAGCAGTTTCCGTACCCTTGTTAACCGGTGTCTCTTTCAACTTTCTTTTGGTCTCTTCTATTTCATCGTCTATAGCCATGTTTTAAACTAGAGCAAGA
>JBDGUQ010000054.1:5052-7694 GCA_042215785.1 Candidatus Aenigmatarchaeota archaeon | reverse complement strand
TAAACATCATAAAATCAATATGGATTTACTAATACTGGATTTAAATGGTGTTCTTGTAAAAGAAATACTGGCACACGAGCTAACAAAAAAATATAGGCCAGAAGGAGAGAAATATTGGAAACAATACAAAGAAGGAGAAATTTCTGCGACAGAAATTGTAAAGAAAGTAGGTAAAACACTAGAAGACATAGAATACAGTAAATTCGAGGAAATGGCAGACAGGATATCACCCGTCGAAAATAGTAAAGAATTTGCATCAGAAATAAAAGAAAAATACAAAACTGCCATTATAAGTTCCGATTTCGATATACTTCCCAAAAAAATTGCAAATGAATTAGGAATTAAAAATTATTATGGAAATGTACCCATTGTAGAAAATGGTGAGTTCAAAGGAAGAGTTAAGGAACCTATATTAGCAGACGAAGGGAAAACAAGAATAGCTAAAGACTTAAAAAAAGAATATGACACGGAAAGAATAATTACCGTAGGAGATGACAACACGAATATAGACTTATTCAAAAATTCCGACCTAACCATAGGATATAACCCATTTGAAGAGCTGAAGAAATACTCCGATGTGGTCATAAACACAGAAAATATTCTTGATGTGTTAGAATTCTTGTGATCTCAATGAAAATCAACAAAATGGAGTGTAAATCTATTCTCTCCGAATCCAAATTATACAATATCAAATATTCCATAAACCCTTACACTGGATGTCAACACGGATGTAAGTACTGTTATGCAGTTTTCATGAAAAAATATACTAACCATGAGGAACCATGGGGAAACTTCGTAGACGTCAAGACCAATGCTCCCGATAAATTAAAAGACGAACTAATAAAAGCAGAAGAAGGTCCAATACTTCTCTCTTCTGTAACTGACCCTTACCAGCCAATAGAAGAAAAATACGGAATAACCCGGGAAATACTGGAAATTCTATCCAAAATGGGGTTCCCCGTATCAATCCTAACCAAAAGCGATTTAGTCTTGAGGGATTTGGATATATTGAAAAAATTCTCACCCGAAAAGATATCCGTAGGATTCACAATCAATTTCACTGATGATGAAGATAGAAAAAATTGGGAACCTGCAACATCTACCATAGAAGACAAGATAAAGGCATTGAAAAAATTGCATTCCGAAAGAATAACTACTTACGTTCATGTAGGACCCTGGTTCGATGGAATAACCAATCTAGAAAGGGTTCTTGAAAGGGTCAAAGATTACATATACGAATTCCAGGCAGAGAATTTGAATTTGACCAGAAAAGAAGAAATAATGAAAACGATTAAAAGGAAATATCCAGATCTCGAGGAAGATTATAGAAAAATCTGTAGAAATATTTCAGGATACAATAAAAGATTAGAAAAGAAAGTTGAAGGAATACAAAATAAATACAAAGTGCCAGTAAGTTTATTTATTGACTAACAACGCTCACAGTTGATTCAAATAGCAGGTGCCAAGAAAGATACCAAAATAATGGCAGTCATCAAAAACGTCACTCCCCGTACTATTTTTTCACTGTGTTCGGGAACAAACTTCTCGGATAAAGCTTCTACCATCAATCCACCATCCAAAGGTTTAATTGGCAATAGATTGAAAACGCCAATACCGAGGTTTAAGATAGCAATATAAACAAACAGTTTTAGTAAAAATGATAAGACTTCTGAATACTCAATATAAGCTTCTTTTGGTGTACTACACAAGTTATTCCAGAGACCATTGGGTAGCGCCATTGTACACTTTATATCAGCCGGTTCATGATAATATGGATTTAAAATACCCAAAAATGGTTTGGATTCGTTGTCAGGATTTGTACCCAACTCAACCTCATAAGTTTTGAATTCTCCAGGATTACTAGTTGTAGTTTTGATATCGATGGTTTCTTCAGGCTTATGACTATTTAGTGTATTTATGAATTGTTCTGTACTTCTCATCCTTTCCCCATCAATGGCCACTATTCCGGGGGTCAAATTCAATTTGTTGGCAGGAAATGGTTCACTCAAGTTGTAAGCATTGTGGTCAACGTAACCTGTAAATCCTATACTACCAGAAAAAAATGCCGGGGCGAATAATAGAGTTGTAAATCCCAGAATTATTATAAATAAGACAAAATTACCAGTAGAACCGGCAGCAAAAATTCTCAGTTTAGTCTTCCAGTTGCTCTTATCGAGACTTTCTTCATCGGGCTCAACAAACGCTCCCGGTATAACGGCAAGGAAAACCCAGCCCAAACTTTGAATCTTAACTCTATTCGACTTCATCATGATTCCATGAAATCCTTCATGAATTAACATGACAGTAGCAACTGGAATTATCCAAAACCAGAATGGGACGCCCAAAAATCCGTAACCCAATATAGGCTCCTTTATCGGAAGGGGTATTACGAGGGAAAGTCCAGGTGCTCCTTGTGAAATCAAAGAAGTATATAAAGTCCTCAAAATTAAGAAGATGCCAAATCCCATGACACCAAAGCATATAAAAACAGTTCCTGAGCCGAAATATTTCCAGAATTTGGGGCTTATATTCGCAACTTTATTTAGAAAAGCCCTACCCCTTTCCGTTTTCCTCATCAAGATTACTGAATCTCTTTCTATTTTCTTCCTGTCCTTCAAAATTAAAATTATAATGAATGCCAC
>JBDGUQ010000054.1:3216-5042 GCA_042215785.1 Candidatus Aenigmatarchaeota archaeon | reverse complement strand
CGGAAAAGTTATAAGGATCCATTGACCAATTAACAATTGAAGATAAAATTCCGAAAGACATAAGTTAAATTAATATAATACAAATAAAAAGTTTGGGACAAAATGGTATATAATAACGTGATATGATGTCAGAAGAAGACAGAAAAATTAGGGAAAGATTGAAAAATCTGGAAGAACTCGTCGAAAGAAATGTGGACCCATTTGCAGAGTATTCATATGAAAGAACACATAAAACAAAAGAAATAGTGGACAATTTCGATGAACTTGAAGGTAAAGAAGTAAAAATATGTGGAAGGCTATCCTCGGTAAGAAGACATGGTAAAATTTCTTTCTTCGATCTTAAAGACATTTCAGGTGAAATTCAACTAGTCCTAAAGGAAGACAACCTTGAAGATTACGGAATTCTTGACTACATTGGAAGAGGAGATCATATAGGAGTAGTAGGAAATGTAATGAAAACTAGGACCGAAGAAATATCAGTAGAGGTAGGAGAATTCAAAATACTTTCCAAATGTTTGAGGAATTTACCTTCCCAAAAAACAGGTCTTGAAGACCCCGAGAAGAGATTCAGGCAGAGATATCTTGACTTGATGACCAACGATGAAGTCAGAGATAGATTTGTGAAGAGACATGAGGTTGTAAAGGAGATGAGAAATTTCCTGAATGAAAGGGATTTTGTAGAGATAGAAACACCAGTTCTGCAGGAAATTTACGGTGGTGCTCTTGCGAGGCCATTTAAAACACAACATAATATGTTGGACAGGGAATTCTACCTAAGGATTTCCAATGAACTATATTTGAAAAGGCTAATAGTCGGTGGGTTTGAAAATGTTTATGAATTCGTAAAGGATTTTAGGAACGAAGGTATAGATAGGAACCACAATCCAGAATTCACACAGGTAGAACTTTACCAAGCATATACGGACTACAAAGATATAATGAAATTGACCGAAGACATAATATCACATGTAGCAAAAGAAGTAATGGGAAAGAATGAAATTGAATACCAAGGACAGGTAATAGATTTCTCAAAACCATGGAGAAGGATAAGTATGGTCGATTCTTTGAAAGAATTCCAGGGAATTGATGTAGAAAATAAAGATAAGGAAGATCTGGTAAAAATCGCAAATGAACACAATTTGGAAGTCGAGAAAAATGTTTCTAGGGGGGAATTGATAGCCGCTTTGTTCGAAGAATTAGTAGAAGATGATTTAGTTCAACCAACACTTATTTATGATTACCCAGTTGAGGTGTCTCCATTGGCCAAAAAGAAGCGCGGAGATCCGAGATTTACTGAAAGGTTTGAAATTTTTGTCTGTGGTATGGAGTTAGGAAATGCTTTTTCGGAATTGAATAATCCATTAGAACAAAAAAAGAGGTTTGAGGACCAGGTTCAGAAAAGAAATGAAGGTGACATGGAAGCACATGAAATGGACAAAGACTACATAAGAGCGCTCGAATATGGAATGCCGCCTACCGGAGGTCTGGGGATAGGTATCGATAGATTAGTAATGATTCTGACCAATGCTCCTTCAATAAAAGAAGTAATAGCATTTCCACAATTAGGCGAGATAGAAGGTTTAATAGAATTGCATGGGGACATGGTCAAAGATAAGGTTTTCAAAAAATAACTTAATTTCTTAAATAATAAACTCGTTCTACCTCATTGAGTAGATTATACACCATATCATAACCTTCATATATTTCTTCTAGACCGCTTTCCCAACCTGTATGAGAATAATCACCATTGTCTAGGAAATCCTCAAAGGTTTTTCTCGCTTCCCTTATATCTTCCATTTTGACTTCCATGTCAATTTCATTGGTGG
>JBDGUQ010000054.1:0-3206 GCA_042215785.1 Candidatus Aenigmatarchaeota archaeon | reverse complement strand
CAAAACATCATAAATAAAACTATTTATCCAACATAAATCGTCATAACAACTCCATATAATATCTTTGTCGCTTCCCTTGCCGGAATTCAGCAATTCTAGATATTTTTGAGGTATTTTGGGATATAACACCCTGATGCCTTCCTTTCTATGGTTAGCGGGTTCGTAAAGAAACTTCCTTTCTCTTAAATCTTTTATTTCTAACCCTTCTCCTTTCGGTCCTTTCTGTTCCGGGAAGCTGGTAATGTCCATATCCTGATTCATATAAAAATGGGTTTTAGATAAAATCCTTTCCTTGAATTCTTCCCATTCTGGTATAGGACTCTCCAAACAAAAACAATAGTTATAAAAATCCATGAAAATTGAATTAATTAAAAATCTTTTATTCTTTACGGTCGTATTAATAGTAATATTTAAAAACTTAACTTACTCTTAATTTGTAAGGTGTTTGAAATGGGCATGAAACCAGGAAGATGTTTCCACAAAAAAGATAATAAACCATATACTAGAATATCCGAAAAAAATCCTAGAAAATCATATATAAAGGGTGTACCCGGATCCCAAATAAAACAATTTGAGACAGGCAATAAAACAAAGGATTTTGATGTTACCCTAGATCTTTATGTGAAAACTGAAGGACAGATAAGAACGAATGCTATAGAAGCTGCGAGGCTAAATGCCAATAAATATCTAATGGAAAATTTAACGGAAGAAAATTATTTCTTGAAAATACTGGTCTATCCTCATCATGTATTAAGAGAAAATACTTTGGCAACCGGCCCACAGGCAGATAGGTACCAAGATGGAATGAGGAAAGCTTTCGGAAAACCAATAAATACCGCTGCTAGAGTTGACAAAAATCAAAGCATACTGAGGATAAATGTAAATGAAAGTGGCGTTGAAGCAGCCAGGGAAGCCTTGAAAAGAGCAGGATACAAAATACCAATGTCATTTGGAATAAAGGGACTTGAAAAATTCTTATAGAGGGAAATCGTTTTAAGTTTTTATATATGGAATTTTAATATAAATCTACTACCATACAGGTGATAATTTTTGTTATTAATTTTAAAGAACTTAGCTTCTTGTGACCAATGCGGTTCCAATAATACGGAAGCAGAAATTTTGATTCCAAGCAAGAATCCCGAAAACCTAAGGGGAAGAAAGGAGGATTCACAGAGAGTTGAGGTCTTCTGTAAGGACTGTGGAAATATAAGCAGGAGAGAGATTGAACTAAAGATAGAGTAATGATCGGATGTGTCCACATAGGGAAGAATACAGGGTAATGAGTCTTTTCAGCAAGGTATCTATTTGTTCTATAACGGGTAAAAAGTGCAGTTATGTAGAAGGGGGGAAATGTTTCAAGGACTAACTGAAATATCTTTCAATTTTTTCAACGATTTTAGTTTAGATTTATCATTTATCTCGGCCTGTTCCAATGCACCCTTTAAAAATTTAGTACTCCTCTCCATGTTATCACGGTCGACAGGGTAAGGTGCCCCATCCTTGCCACCATGAGCATATGAATGTGTTGCAGGATCCTTCCAAGAAGCTTCCGAACCGTAGACCAACTGCGATATCAACGCAAGAGCTCTCAAAGATTTTGCGCCAACTCCCTTTATCTGAACCAATTTTTCATAATTCTCTGGTTGTTTTTGATATGCCTTGTCCAAATTGTCCAATATTCTTGAATTTATATCCATATTCCTCACATCATGATGTCTGGGCATTTTGAAATTATTTCCTTTAGAGAAATCAATCAAAGAACTCTGATTCTTCGGAAGTAAATATTTTTTCAAATGTTGCGGATTATCCTTGACTAAGTCTAGGCTTATTTTTCGTGTCTCTTCGCTCGTTTTAGAGGTCAAGTTCAAAACCTCCTCTTCCATATTATCACAACAAATGGCATCCTGGGGCTCTTCGATAAAACCCTCAACATTTTCAGAAACCCAGTGATATCTCCGTGCATATTTATTTTTTGGATTCATTCCCTGCTGTATAACCGACCATTTGCCATTCTCGGTAAATAGAAATACATGATGATAAAGGGAATATTCATCCTGTACGCAGTTCGAATCGACCTTTGCAGAAAGTTTACTGTAATCAACGAATTTCTCTAGGTCCGAACTTTTGCAGAGATCGGATTTTAATATTTCTTGTGGAGCCTTTCTCGAAGTTTTGCCCTTTCCACCTGCAATCATTACACCATGCTCTTCTGGACTCATGGATTCTTTCAGAGCACCCGTAAGCGTAGTGGTTAGGCCCGAAGAATGCCAATCAAAACCAACAATACAACCCAGAGACTGAAAGAAATATGGATTTGACAACCTCTTTAATAGTTCATCCTGAGAATATTCATGTATAATAACCTCTGAAATAGCCCCTGTCAGTTCTTTCATTCTTTTGAACAACCAGCTAGGGCATCTGCCCCCATGCAGAGGAAGGTCAGTAGTAGCTTTTTTAACCATATAAGATAAATTTACTTTGTAAGTATGAAAAGTTTTTGACTTCAAACAAACCTCAACTGTGAGAATATGGGAAATGTGGAATTCAGAAGACAAATAATTCATCTATCGGGTGTATCCACAGTTCCCTTATCACTTATTTATGGGAAATTCACAATAGGTGTCCTTTCAATAATATTGTCACTCATTATACTAACCATATCTGAGTATTACAAAAGGAAGGAAGGAATAAAAAATAGATTACCATTTGAAATAGGTTTCCTGGAAAAAATTGAAAATATTTTTTATGACACTATAAATTCATTTGAAAGAGAAGAATACATAAAACAACACCCCTATTTCGGCGCATTTACGTTCTTCCTATCAATAGGTGTTATTTTCCTTCTTCTACCGTTAAAGATAGCATGCCTCGCCGTCACTGTCCTAGCAGTGGGTGATTCATCGGCCACATTGATAGGATCAACGTTGGGAAAACACAGGACACCCATAGATAGATCAAAAACCTGGGAAGGAACTATAGGAGGCCTGATTTCGTCAATAATAGCATGCACAGTATTGTCCTTCTACATTGAAATATCAACTAATTATATTTTTATCGCACCCATCGTCGGAATGCTAGCCGAAATATTTTCAAGAAAAATCAATGACAATTTAATAATTCCAATATCCATAGCTGCTGTCCTTTTGATGATAGAAATATTATAAAACTCCCTCCTCATTCAAAATACTGTAAAGATCCTTTAGATC
>JBDGUQ010000162.1:3615-9288 GCA_042215785.1 Candidatus Aenigmatarchaeota archaeon | reverse complement strand
CACTATAGAAAATATTACTTCGTCTGATATAAAAGAATTTCAGTTATACTATTAACCTATTTAAAATTCCGCGTATAATTTTGAAATTATAGGTGTTTGAATGCTTGACAAACTTGGCTCCGGTCTTAAGAAAGCCCTGGAAAAGGTCACTAAATCAGGTTATGTGGATGAAGATTTAGTAGATGAATTGGTCAGGGACATTCAAAGGACCCTACTTTCCGGTGACGTCGATGTAGAACTTGTATTCGAATTGACCAAAAAAATAAAGGAAAGGGCTCTGGACGAGAAACCCAAAGCTGGTCTCACCGCGAAGGAACACGTTATAAATATCGTTTACGAAGAAATGGTTCGAATCCTAGGCGAGGAGAAGAAAGAAGTGACTCCTGGAGATATTCTCATAATTGGACTTTTCGGAAGTGGTAAAACCACTTCAACAGGAAAAATGGCAAAATACTTCCAGAAAAGGGGTTACAAGGTAGGTGTTGTTGGATGTGATGTACATAGACCTGCTGCAATGGATCAAATATCACAGATTTCCGATAAATTGAATATAGACTGTTACGCACCAAAGGACGCTGAAGATGCTGCGAAGATAGCTAAAGAAGGCCTTAAAAAGATGAAAAATGCCGATATAATATTATTCGACTCTTCGGGTAGGGATGCTTTGGATGAAGAGCTTGCCAGAGAACTTAGAGAGCTGGAAGATATGATAGATCCCGAAGAAATATTATTAACTGTCCCGGCAGATCTGGGCCAAAGTGCAGGTGAACAGGCCAAAAGATTCAACGAATTGGTGGGTATAACTGGATTGATACTAACAAAAATGGACGCCTCGGCAAAGGGAGGAGGCGCTTTAACTTCTTCCAATATTACGGAAGCACCTATCAAATTCATCGGAACGGGAGAAGGAATGGAAGATTTGGAAGAATACAATCCCGAAAGATTTGTTTCCAGATTGATCGGATTCGGAGATCTAAAATCGCTCGTTGAAAAGGCAAGGGAAGCAGGAATGGAAGAAAAAGCCGAAAAGATAATGGAAGGTGACTTCACCCTTGAGGATTTCTACGAACAGATAGAGGGCATCAAAGGAATGGGATCACTGTCCCAGGTCATGGATATGATTCCAGGAATAAACAAATCTCAATTACCTGACAATTTCATGGATATGCAAGAAGAAAAGTTGGAGAAGTTCAGATATATCATAGACAGCATGACCCCCGAAGAGAAGGGGGATGTATCTATAATAAATTCCTCCAGAACGGAAAGGATAGCCAAGGGATCCGGAACTGATATAACTGAAGTAAATGAATTACTGAAAATGTACAGGCAGGCCAAAAAGACGATGAACATGTTCAAAGGAGGTAAGCCCAAAAGAGGTTCCCAAATAAAACAGATGATGAAAAAATTGGGAATGGGTAATTAATCTTTATTCTTTTTAAAGAAAGTGAAATCTTCTTTATCCACCACAAGTTCACTGAGTATTGCAAATGGTAGTGAAATCAAAATTACAATACCGATTATCCTAAAATCTAGATCTGCTCCCGTTGTTAGTTTAACTGCAAGTAAATCTTCCATTACGCCCATTAAAATTCCTATTAAAAGAAATTCCGCTATCCTATTCATATGTTTTCTCTTCATGGTTATAAAATAGAAATACTTCAAATAAAAAATTAATTATTCCTCAATTAAATCTGTCATCCTCAAAGAATATTCGGAAAATTTAGAATATTTCTCTATAGCATCTCTACTCATTTCTTCTATAATAGGTGGTATTTCTATATCATTTCCCCTACTTTTGGAAATATTCGGCCACAGTATTTTGTTGGGAGTAGAATATCTCACATCGGCAACCCTTCTGGTCTTGTCATCGACACGGTCCTTCAGTGTAGCACCCATATATTTATATGGTTCGATATCTGAGTCATTTCCATCCATTTTAACTTCACCTTTTAACTTTTTAACCGCAAGGAAAGGCGGGAACTCTTCGGAATAGACCACATTAATCGCTAAATCCTTTTCAGGCAACTCGTAT
Organism: Candidatus Aenigmatarchaeota archaeon; assembly: GCA_042215785.1. Taxonomy (GTDB): domain Archaea; phylum Aenigmatarchaeota; class Aenigmatarchaeia; order PWEA01; family JBDGUQ01; genus JBDGUQ01. The sequence goes on along the minus strand of JBDGUQ010000162.1, from coordinate 7,256 downwards.
CTATCCGACGGGAGGCCTTCTTCCAGAGTCTTACCTGACCTATAGAATCCCATATCCAAACTTTTGAGTTTTCTATCTATATTCTTTGCCATATTCGCCTTTTCGTTTACATGATCATTTTTTCCATTCTCTTTCTTACGATCTTGTTGAATCAATTCAAACTTTATATCGCCCCTCTCAATCAAATTCCTCGAACCATCGGTCAGGAAATGAGGATTTTTCAACATTTCTCTATCCATGTCATAGAAATTTTCACCGTTAAGATATCTCTCTTTCAAAAGATCTCCTAACAACCTATCTCCTTGGGAGGATTCACCCCTTTCATCGTATTCCATGAAAGTAAATGGTATGAATAAGTCATTTCTAAGAGGCTCGTTCAGTAACCATCCTTTCTTCCCGTAAAGATTCTCGTTTCCAGATTCTCTCCTCTTAAGATATTCTGCAAGATCATCCCAAAGAGTGGATGAATGGATACAAACAACATCAGAAGACCACTTACCGCCCTTTTTTGTAGAATGTATCTTATCGTCACATCCACAAACAACATCATTAAGGAGAAGCTCACTATTATATGAAATGAAGGGCCTTTTAATATTGACTCCATACCATCCTCTTTTCTTGCTCTTGACAGCGCCAGACAAATATTCGTTCTTGACCTCTGGGAAAGATTTCTTATTATCTAAATTCCCCAAAATGGCTTCCGAATGGTATGTATTAATAAGATTTTTAGAACCTTCTCTTTTGGAAATCATATTTCCGAATTCATTGAGTTCACAATCATCCATTCCCAAAATATTTTTAAGTTTGCCTGGTCCGGTTCTAAGAGCTCTCCCAAACAAAAAATTAGTTGGAAAAAGATAAATTTTAGATCCTCCCCCTCTTTCACCACCTCTCATTTCCAGAACTAAACCATAATCTCTCTTTAAGATGGGAGAACCAGATCCTTTATATTTGACCATCATAACCACCAAGAACTAAATAATATATAATAATTTAACACTAACCTTTATATTCCTAATTTTGTCGAAATAAAGTAAGGTGTTTCAAATGGATGTTCTGATAATAGGGGATATGCACATACCTGGAAAGGCGGGGAAAATCCCCGAAAGATTTCTGGATGAAATAGATAAAGCTGATCTCGTTTTGTGTACGGGAGATTTTACTAATGAAGAAACCTTCCAGAAAATTGCGGGGAAAGCAGAAAAACTACATACAGTAAGGGGTAATAGAGATTTCATGGAATTACCTTCTCAGGATATCGTGAATGCCGGCGGTTTGAAAATAGGTCTAATACACGGACATCAGGTAGAAAGAGGAAATCTAGAAGGACTGGTAGAAGTGGCTAACAATATGAATGTGAAAATACTTGTCTCCGGTCATACACATAAACCATTCAAAACAGAAAAGGACAATGTTCTCCTACTAAATCCGGGAACGGCTACAGGCGCGGATTCAGGAGAAAGTAAAGTAAAGACCAAAACTTGTATGAAAATTAAAATAGAAGACGGCCTATTAGAAAGAATAGAAATTATAAGAGATTAAAACTATTTAGATAATAAAACATTAACAAGGGATAAGTGTTCGAATGATAAGAAATGTTTCCAAGCATCTGAATAAAACAGATATTAGGATAGCAATTCTAATGATTATAACGGTCTCCTTGTCGGTTATCAACGCTTATTTAACACCGTTATATCAATTCAGGTATATGGTTGCAACTACACTTATGATCGCGCTTTTTCTTGTAGTATACTTCAGTTCAACTAATAGAAAAGTCCTCATAGAAATTTCTATAGTTGGTCTTATAGCGGGATTTGTTGAATTAATAGCAGATTATTTTCTGGTTTTGAATGCTGGATTGAAATACAATACCATGGAAATATTTATACTTGAATCTCCCTTCTATATGCCGTTTGCCTGGAGTTTCATAATAGTTCAATTGGGTTATGTTGGATACAGACTTTACGAAGAAATGGGTAAAATCAAGGGAACATTGATTACGGGTTTTCTAGGAAGTATCTATGTTGGATTAGCAGAAATGTTGGCACACAATGGAAATTTGTGGAAATACTCCCAAGCACCATTTTCGTATGTTCACCACTCTCCCCTGTATATTATACTGGGAGAAGGTTTGATGTTTTCCCTCCTTGTCTTACTCATTAGAGAGGAGCATATTTTCGATTTGAAAAAAGTTCCGGGAAATTCACTTATCTTAGAAAGTATTGTCAATAAGGGACTGTTTAAGGGTACCCTGTTCGGGTTTGTTATATTTCTATCTTACTTGACAACTTTTTATTCTATGATATTATTGAGTTGGGTCATATAGAAGATCAACCAGCAAACCTTTCTATCAGAATCTTAGAAAATTTCTCACTACCAATATTTGAAAGGTCTATCTCCATTGAAACAGCTGTAGAATTGTAAAGATTTTCACATATTTCCGGAGTTCCCGGACAATCAATAGCTCTTAGATTTATCCTATAATCAGCTTTTTTGAAAGATTTGAACAGGTCAATAGCCAATTGTTTTCCAAACTCGTCATTCTTATAATACTTTATCTTATTCTCATTTTCACTATCAACCAAAGAAATTGTCAAATATTTATTTTTGGAACCTTCCGACCAATATGGGAAGGATCTGGGTATATGGGTCTTCTTCTTATACTCACATTTGATATCACTTCTCATCTTGAATTCATTCACATAGAATTCCATTTTTTCCTTCAATTTTTCACCAATTTTATATGCTAATTTATTATTGTTACCGCAGCCAGGATGAAACGCTAGATGTACATCGCCTAATTTTGATTTCAGTTTCCTGTATTCACCGTAAACAACAGTATCAACGCAATGTGGTTTTTCAGTTATGTACTTGTCCGCCCATATGCAATCACCAATATAACAGGGATCTCTTTCGCAGCTATCACGATTATTATAATCTCCACAAGTATCTATTTTATTATCTCCCACGTCACATGAAAAGCAGCTTGGGAAGAATTTCAACCCAAGAATATTTCTTTCCTTAAACCAACAGGCTCCTAATGAATTACATTCATTCCTGTCACATAAATTGAAAATGCCTTCCCCACAGAGATTACAGATACTCTGACCTGTCTTCGGCCTATCTCTACTTACTGATTCATCTTCATTTACTTCTTCATCTCCCCCTTTCGTAGGTATCTTATTGATCTCTATCGGGTCATAATAATAACGAAGAATTTCTCTCCAACTCATATCTTTTTCGGTTGCGAGATACTGAGAACCGTACTGACTCAATCTTCCCTTGTATTTGGATCTAACTTTTGCCGAATTTTTGCTTCCATTAATATTATTTGTCTTCTATGGCCTGGTCTGTTTTCCAATAGTTGCTATTGGGTTCATAATTTTGATCTGCGGAAGAATCTTTAACATCAAATTCTTCGTCGGGATATTTATCCACCTTCTTCCTGTACCGGACTCGTTGTCCCAACTACCTATCCATTCATTAGGCAATACATTTTTGCAATATTCCTTAAAATCAACTTCCACAATCCGGTTCTCACCTGTAAGATATATCTTAATATCCTCAGGCATTTTTAACATCTCGTTTTGATGATTCATGTTTACCGGTTCTATGGTGACAAGTCCTCTTGATGGATCGCC
>JBDGUQ010000162.1:0-3605 GCA_042215785.1 Candidatus Aenigmatarchaeota archaeon | reverse complement strand
GCCTAATCCCAGCTCACTGTAGGAATATTTGACGGGTTGCAGGCATTCGGGATTTTCCCTTTTTGGATCTTCCTCAACATAACAACCCCAACACTTATTGCCTTCCTTCCTATAGTGAAATCTCCTTCCATTGGGATCATTCACTAAATACCAAAAATTGTCTTTCGAATCGGTTTTATAGCCCACAATAACTACATAATGTCCACTTCCAGTCAGATAATTTCTTGCTATTAGAGGTCTGCCATTATCTATTTCTCTCCGCACAGTTTCCTCGGCCTCTGATCTGGAAGGAGACTCAAGAAAAGAGGTTCGCATACCATGTTCTTCCAGATATTTAAGAAGATTTGTCTTAATTCCATATGCATTTTTATCGGTAGCATCCTGCCATATATACCCCCAAGCTCCCTTGCCTGTAGCTGTTTTACCGCAAACATCGTGAATAGTTTTCTGTTCATCGAAAGTCTTTCCAGAATACGTGTATTCTCTGGAAACGTATTTACCGTAAGGGCTCAAATGTCTCGAAGGATCACGAAGAACTATAGGATCCGGTTCCAATATTCCATAATATGCCAAAACCATAACTGCTGAAGTAGGAGCACAAGAAAAGGCACCAACGAATTCTGGGGGTGTATCATATCTCTGGTGGACATAGGGAACATCCAGAATTTTTACTTTTTGACCCAGGACATAAGTTGAATTAAAAGTTAAGATCAAAATGAAAAGAACAAATATCAAAGGTATTAGATATCTCTTTGTCTTCATAAGAAAAATACTGTTTCCTGGTTTTTATATTTGATTGTTTGAAGACTGGAACTATATGAGTCCCATTATCATTCCTATCCCCACTGCCAAGAGTATTATTCCTGCTATCAGATGTAACCTCACTATGTTCTGATCTTTCCACTCAGATACATTCTCCACGCTCGTAATTCCTGCATAAACTATTAGCGTTATTCCTATCATCGGCAGGACGAACACTACGTTATACAAAAGTAGATATGGTAACGCCTGTAAAAATTCAACGGCGGTGGATAGAGAACCGGCTGCTGCTATATAGGGACCTATTGTACATGGTAATAAGAATATGGTAACGAAAACGCCGACACCAAAAGCTGCTTTGGGTGAAGTTATCTTCGAAATCAATTTCTTCGCCTTGGGTCTAAGTGAAAGAGGCATCTCGGTACCGACAGTCCCAGGAGAATAGGAAACAAAATCATAAATTTCCAATAGTCCCAAGATTATTGCAAGACCACCAAATACCTTGTAAAGCAACAACTTTATCTGAACCAAACTCTGGATAAATGTAAAGAATTTAATAAGTACGAGTCCATATACCAAATACATTACAAAAACTGAAATAGTAAAGGCAAATCCTGCAAGCAATATATTCCTCCTTTTCTTCGGATTATAGCTTATTATAGATATTAGCATCATGCTTAAAACTGCTAAAGCACATGGGTTAACGGCATCGGCTGCACCCAATGTTAACATCCTCAAAATTGTTAGTTCCGACATCCAATCACCTCTTTCTGATCCATCCAGCTATCAAAACAAATATTATTAAGATTCCTATTATTAAAAGTAAGTTTGTATCGACCTGGCTTTTGTTTTCCTGAGAACCATTTACATTATCCTCATCTTCCGTTTGACCTCTTTCCCACTGTAATTTCCAACCTTCCATTTGGACAGCATTCTTAAAATTTACCTCTGAACCGGAAAGTGCCACTGGTTCCGGTTTTACATTTTTTTCTTTTATATCTTCAATAACATTTTCAGGTTCTTTTAGGAGAAGCTTTTTCAAATATTCATCCGGTGTGATCCCTTCTCCGGTCCTTACAAGAACCTTTTCATCGATCCATATTTTAGGTTTTCCAGGTATTTTATTCAAATTCAATTCAGAAAAGGGTAGTGATTCGTTTAGTAAAGGGCAAATTCCATTTTTCCTTTCCTCTATTTTTTTATCTATATTGTTTATAATTGATCTATCTCCTGTAATGGTATTGTCTACACCAAAAATAATGTTGGGGATACCGAGGCCAGTATTGAATTTATTACTATATTTTTCCAGTAAAGGTGCATTTTCCCTGTTCTGGTAAATTTCGTATTCAATGATGGTTAAATTGGTATATTCAGAAAGTTTATCCTTCAAGATCACAGGGTCTGTATTAGCACAGTGTGGACAGCCAACGCCTGTAAAATAAACAGCGCAGTTTATATCTTCCAATTCTTGGCCTACTGCTAAATTTGGTAATGTAGATAGGAAACTGAATATGAAAATTCCTGTAATGAATATTTTGAGATTGTTTTCCATTATATCACTTCGACTTACATTTTAAATGAATGAAACCTTTTAAATAATTAAGTTTCATAAATTGAAACAGAGTAATATGAACCTCAAAAAGGATGTTATAATAGGAATTTTGATTCTTTCAATCTTCGTGTTTATTGTAGCCATAAGTACTCTTTACGTTCAGACCCAAATCTCAGATGGAAATGCTTGTGGATGTTTTATTCCTCTCCCTGTATTTATTCCATTCGTCGCATCCATAGGGTTATTCATAGGAACCGTTACTTACTACCTTTTTCATCCTGAACTGGAAAAGAAGAAGATATCCAAGGATTGGATACTTGACTGTTTTGAAGGGGACGAAAAATCAGTGGTGAAAAAAATTCTGGATAATGACGGAAAGACTTTGCAATCCAAATTGGTTAAGGAAACTACATTTTCCAAAGTCAAGATTCATAGAATTCTCAAGAAACTGGAAAATAAGGGATTTATCAAGAAAAGTTCATATGGTAATACAAACAAAGTAGAGGTAAAAGATGAGTTAAGGGATATACTGGATTAGTCTCATATACTGATAATTTCTTGCAATCATTCTTGCTTTCTTTTCTTCCATTTTTTATATCCTTTATACCTTCCTGCCCAATAACCAGTTTCCATAGCCAATGTAGTAGCGGCCAACCCCAAGTAAAGTGGTTTATCCATGGTAGCAAGAGCTCCAGTAGTTACCGAAGAACAAGCAGTGAAAACGGCTGCTGGAATATCATACTGTATTTTTGGATTTTTCAAAGACAAAAAGTAATCTCTTAATCCAAGTGATTCTTCACCTTGGTCACCATCTTCTTCAAGTTTATCGGATTCGTATTCAATATTCTTCATATAAATCATCTAAATATTTTAACGACTATATAATAGTTACACTTTTTCGTATTTAAATATTTGGAATAAAGAAAAATAATTCATTTTTGTTTGTAAGATGGTCTCTTAAAATCTACTAATGTTTCCTGTTCTCTATCCTTGGCAACTTGATCAATTTTGAAGCCAGCTTCGCCAAAATAGAAATTCTCTTCATCAAGTTCGGATGGGAAGCCATCACTATCTGTATTATATAAAACATCGGCCAATTTATCAGGTCCCATAAGATACCTGAAACCTTTAACTTCTTTATCTTCACTCATATATTTACCTTCAAAAACTAAGTTTTTACCATCAAAATTCAAGTTCAGATTAATCCAACCATGACCTGGTATAAAGGGAATATTCCCCGCACCGTCATCATAACTTTCTCCATGTACCCTACCAACCAGAAATTCCTCATCAT
>JBDGUQ010000058.1:0-9566 GCA_042215785.1 Candidatus Aenigmatarchaeota archaeon | reverse complement strand
TCTCCATGGCCAGTGGGAGTGAGCATCGCTGAAAGATACTAGTGTATAGTCATCTAGCTGGGAGAGTCTCCAGTTCATCGCTGGATCTGAATTACCACACCATACTGGTATTCCGTTTCTTCTTACATATATAATACTATTCGGAACTGTTACACAATGTACCTTTCCCTTATAGTCTATCCATTTTTCTTCCCAATGATCTTTTTTCTTCACGCCAGCAGGATAAACTCTATGTTCATTTTTTCTTATGAAATAAATATCCCATACATCGCGCCTATTTTTGTAATCCCCGGGAAGAGTGTGTTCTCCAGGCTTGACTGTGTGTTTCCAATATGCAGACATACCTAGTTTTAAAGCTATTTCCTGCAGGTCATCTCTTAATTGAGGTGAAGTGGTTGTGGCTTGAAGTCCTTTGTTATTCCTTCCATACCTTTGGCCATCTCCTTTTATATAGTAGTCAAAAAATATCTGCAATAAATCTGTTGATAATTTTTTGATATTTTTAGGTATCCATTTTTCATGCTCTTTGCCTAATTTTTTCAGATATTTCCATAGCTGATAGTTTCTAACTCTTATTCTATTTTGGCCAAAATATGGATTAAACCCCATCCGTTCAAGGGCCTCTTTGATCTCTTCTAAAAGACTTTCATTATTGTTAGAAACAACTACAGGATATGCGCCATCTATTGATGGAGATGTATGTCCATCTGCCAGCCATAATCCGAAGAACTTTAACCAAGGTTCGATCGGTAATAATTTTTCTTTAACTGAGTGGGTGCCCGAATAATTTCTGCTTCCATGGGGAATCTTTACTTCAGGAAGGGTAAAGTATTTTCGTTTTTCTCCAATCCATACTCCGTCTTTTTTGAAAACTTTCTGGGTACCAATTCTTTCATCTGCTCTTATTAACTCTATAGGTGGAGCTTTTCTATACCCAGCTGAACCTGTATATTTTTTGATGGCTAATTTATGATTAGGGGTTACAAGAAGATCAACTCTTTTAGTTTTTATTCTATACATTTTGCCATTATAATTGTAAGAGTATATCCTTTGTGGATGTTGATATTCTATTTCCTCTGTTTCTTTGTTCAGGGTACATATTTTATCGTCTTTCGAAACCTCTGTAAATTTTTTCCACCCATCTTCTGTTAAAATCTCTGTGTCGGAATCATAACAGCTTAGTCCCGTCTCCAACGCGTTTATATGTTTGGTTTGGTCCTGAAAACATTCTTCAATAGAATCAAACCCACTTTTACTTCCGAACATCCCATACCATGGAGTCCATATGTGAGCTGGTATTATACAAATATCTTCGGAAATATTCTTGAGAACTTCTACTAGTTCCGAGCAGGACATCCCCTTGAAAGTGGGCCTACCAACGGGTTCCAGCTTGCCGTAATCTTTCAAGGTATCGTTTATCTGGTCCACTACACCAAAACCGGGTGCCAGAATAACGTTATGGATTTTTCTTAATTCACCTTCATACTCGTAATTGTTGGAAACTTCGGTTGTGAGCATGAAATTAAATCCTGTATCAGTTTCAAGAATTCCACTTTCTTTTTGATGTAGATTATTTTTTAATTCTTCTAACCATTTTGGATGTGTGAAGTCTCCCGTTCCAAGCAGGGTTAACCCTTTCTTGGATGCATATTTTTCTAGATTCTTGACATTTATTTTTTTACTAGTGCCGCCTGCATACCTGCTATGTATGTGTAAATCAGACCTTACTTCCATAAGAAAAAATTAATTTTGAGGTTTAAGTAGATTAATAATCTACTCCCCTTACCTTTACTTGTGTTGTTTCGTCGATGAAGTACCCATAATCCAACTGAACCCTAATAGGAACATCCCTTCTTGTTACTATATTGGAGACTGCAAGTTCACAATTATACATAGCCTCCTGTCCCCTTCTTATTGATATTGTCTCAGGTGAATAATATGCGTTGCAATCTACAGGAGTAACATCCGGAGCATCTATTTTCAATCTTACTTCATTGGTCCTGTCTTCTGGGATGTTGGGAACCGAGTTTATGTAATTTGGATGGAATATTCCACCATTTTCCAAGTTTTGGATTTTTATAGAAACACGAAAATCTTCCTGACCTCCCTTTGCGACAACAGGTGATCTACTGTTTATTGTGACTCCCAGAGGTCCTTTTGTGACATGGGTAGTTTTTTGTTTTGGTGGATTTTCTTCATTACTTATCAATCTTTTGTACTCCTTTCTATCCAATACAGGTATAGAAGTTGAAGCAGTTGTTTTGTAATTATAGAAAACCCTTACTTTGGGATTGTAGGTAAATGTTACACCTTCTGTTTGTTGTGGGGCTATTAGGTTCCATGTTACGAAGTCACTTTCACCTTCCATTTCCATTTCCTCATCGGGTCCCTGCAAATCAGGTGATACTCTTACAGGGTTTGCCCCCGAAACACGCCATTTACTTGTGCTTATTCCATGTAAGAAAGCGTAAACATTTTTGGCTGTTTTTCCACCCTGGTTTTGGACGTCTACTACTATATCAAAGTCTTCACCACTTTCGACCTGGGGATAATATGTCCCAAAATTAGTTATATCCAGCCCATTTCCCTTTGTAATGTTGCTTCCGCCCTGAAGACATCCTGAAAGAAAAACTATGGATGTTAAGAGAATTGCTGTCAAAAACTTTTCGAAAGCTTTCACGGTTTCACCTTTACATTAATTACTTTGTTTATCTTGTATTTATATCTTAGGTTTACTTTGAATTGACCTATTTCCTTGATACCCACGTTTCTATTAACTCTAAATTTACAAGACATTTTTTTTGTTTTCCCATTGAAGAATTTCAAATCTTTGTTAAGTGAAATCCCCGTACCCGACGGATTGAAATCATTGCATCCCATAAAAGTTAGGAAATTTGGATAATCCACACTTAAACTGCCTGCCGGTAACATGAGTCTAGGGGTTTCGCCCATTCCCTTATTCACAACCTGTAGATCTAGATAGAATTCGTTTCCACTCATCAGGGGCTGATTCCTCGATATTTTCATTTGGATGTCAAGTGGAGAATTCGTCTTGTAGTAGTTTATTGTTATATCCTGTTCCATGGTTCCTTTCTTTTTCAATCTCAGGTATTCTTCCTCCGAGATAACGGCTATGTCGTAAAGAGCTGCAGCCTCGGATTCGTAAGTAGTTCTATACATAACTTGACAATTTTTCTCCATTTTTACCTCATTTGCTCTTACCCTCCAGTTCCAATCTTCGAAACCGGTTGGTTCGAGCCTACCAACAAATTTATTTTGATTTCCGGGTGAAAATACACATGGGTCGATTATTTGCAGGTTAATATTATTAAGTGTCGTATTGCCGGCATTCTCGACGTTAAAATAAAGTCTGGAACTCTCACCACTGTAAACTTCTCTTGGGATAGCTTCTCCATGAATTGAAATACTTTCTGTTTTGGTGTATCTGGGTTCACCAACACCCAGCTGGGCCAAAATTCCAGAAAAATTGGTACAACCAGCTATTAATACTACGAGGAATATTAGAAAAAATGTTTTTCTCATATGAAATCATCTTCTAATTACTGGTGTAGGTAGGCCTTATATTGACATCAACGGTTTTGTGTATGGGATATGTGTAGGCAAGATCGGCCTTTAGAGTAAATGTTCTCATTTCTTGGACATTTGGCGCACCTATTGTACAGTGTATTGGCGGTGTTTTCTTCCCGTCCAGTATTTGTATGACGTCTGTCCCATCCAGATTTGATGTTGGGAATTTACAATTATTTGGATTTCCAAGTCCTGTTCCTCCATATATCTGCAGTTCACTTGTCCTTATATTGGGTATTGATCCACTTCCTTTATCCGTCACTCTTAATGTGAAGGGAACAGTTGTTTGTGATGTGAATGGTTGAGGTGTTGCAAATTCCAGATCTAATTTTATAGGTCCCCTACTTTTTACTATGGATGGAGATGCGGAAATACTTTGTCCTGACCTGCTGGCTTCTCTGAGCTTTTGTTTTGAGACTACTACCATGTCAGCTCTTGTATAAGCATTAAAGTCATATTTTATAACAAAACTTATTGGACATTTTCCTTCCATATTACCAAGATTTTCATTTTCTGGAGCTTGGAATGTCCATTCAACGATTTCTGTACTGCCAGGATATATCGATCCAATTTGTTTCGGGTTTCCGGGCTTGTTAGCTCCTGCTGGTGAACACCTGCCCCAGTCATATACGTATGCTCTAACATTTTTAGCTTCTTCATGTTCATCAATATTTCTTACGGAGAAACTAACAGTGAATTGAGATCCTGCCGAAACTGGCTGTCCAGGAATAGTTTTTAAATTTTCTATTACAAGAACATCTTTTGGAGCTTCTTTTTCTTCCGAAAAACCTCCGAACAATCCACCAAATCCCATCCCATCTACACAGCCAGATGTCAGTAAAATTAAACTTAAACTCAGTGCAGCTAGAATCTCAACTTTTTTCATCGTATCTCCTATATTTAAATTAAATAGTTTACGTTAATATAAAAATGTTGTATTGGGTGCCTAGATGAACTTTTTGGATAAGTATTTTTTATCTCCTATAATCAAAGGTACAGGTTATAATATAGTTAATACCCTGACTTATTCGTTAATCCTTGTTTTTGCAGTCATTTTGATTTACAAACTATTGAGGAGACTGGATATTTCGATGGACAAAAATTTCTTCGTCGGTTTATTTCCTTTCATCGCGTTGGGAGGTTTGATGCGTGCATTAGAAGATGCCAGTTATTTCAATTCTTACCTCTTCGTAACTCCGGGCATTTATATTGTTCTATCTTCTTTAGGAATGTTATCACTATTCCTATCTTTGTTCTTTGGCAGGCATACTAAATATCCTTATTGGAAAATATTCTTTGTAATGGGTGCAATACCTTTGGCTTATTTTTCTCTTTTCGTGAATATTGTAAATTTGGAAGGTCTCTTTTTGGTTCTATTACTTTCTGGTGTATGGCTTATTTTGTTATATATATTGAACATATTAGAAGGAAATATTTTCAGTAGGATCAATATAACCGCTCTCTGGGGACATATGTTAGATGCCAGCGCTACTTTCGTCGCAGTTTCGTACTTTTCTTATACGGAACAGCACGTATTACCAAACTATTTGTTCAGACTACTTGGTCCCGCGGCAATGTTCCCATTGAAATTTTTCGTAGTTCTCGGAGTTCTTTACCTATTGGATAGAAATATAGAAGACAAGAATTTGAAATACTGGTTGAAAATAGTTATATTTGTCCTCGGTTTTGCATTAGGAGTTAGAGATGTGTTAGCATTAACAATGCTGGTTTAGCGGACACATTTACCTTCGGATTTTTTCCAGCTTACATTGTAACCGAGTTCTTTACAAGCTTCTTCACATTGGCATGGATCGTAGACAGTTGGCTGTTCCCTTTCTGACCATTTTTCTTCAGGTTCGTCACCTTTTTTACACACACATTTCACTGCAGAAAACGCTAGTTTGACTTTTCCTTGGTTTTTAACTTCATATTTATATTTTACATATCCATTGATTCCAAAAGTCCTCTTCGTTACATTTGGTCCAGGGATATCCACTATATCTATCGTACAAACATCTTTAGCTGAATCCTCTTCTTCTATCGGCAAGAATTCTTCAAGATTTTCGTATTCTTCCCCCAGATTGCAAATCTTATCATTTTTCCTACTGTTACTATTTGTTAGGTTACCGAGTCCGTCTATATCAACTTGAACAGTTTCCAAACCTCCTTTTGGTATGTAACCGTTGCCTCGGTTCTGAAGCGAGACAAATATTGGGACCCGTGGCATTGTGTCCCTTACAGGTTGTTTGATTCCGGCAGAAAGGCCTACACCCACAACACCGCCAGTGTCCTTGGATTGGACATATTGTGGATTAACCTGATCTTTTAGATGCATTTCCTTATAATAATCATCATCCCACAGTTCCACATCCAATGTAGCATTGGCAGAATATACGTAGCTTATCTTTGCCGGTAATTTTATGAAATCTCCCTGCTCTAATTTGTCACCACCGGTTATTTCATAAGTTGCAGATATCTGTTTCGTTTCTCCTGGATATAATTTGTCTATTGTACAATTTTTAGTGGCAGAAATCATTTTACCATTACAAGACATCTCTTTGGGTTTGCCAACTTTTCCTATTTCGGGGAGTATAGGTTCCAACAATTGCAATTTAATATTTTCAGAAGTCCTTGCACCTTTATTTTCTATCTCAATCATAGTTTCAACTGATTTTGGATTATTTTCCGATGGATATGTTCTAACCTCTTCTATTAGGGGTTCTATTTTGTTTATATCCACAGCATATACCCCTTTTTCTGTTGTGGATCCCGGTTCCCATTTTCTTGCACATCCCACAGGATCTAATAGGCAGTTGAATCCGAATTTGAAATTTTGTAGTGATGAACTCATCGAATCGGACAATGGGCCAAAAGTGTCTTGCATATTTTCGTGTATAGTTGGCCACCACGCACCGAAGAAGGCCTCACCAATTACTCCTGGAAAAATTAAACCGGTCACGAAGAATATTACCAAAACATAAGGCATACCCGCCATTCCCCTTACAGAGGAAGGTGTGGAATAAGCTGTCACAACAGCCACCAGGCCAAACATTCCAAATGTGGCCATTGGGAATGGTGCCGGATTGTTCAAGCCAAAGTGCAATAGACCCAACGCTGTCCCGGAAGCACATGCCATTACAGATATTAATCTGGATCCCATCTGTTCCTCTCCTCCACCGGCATTTACCACGACATTCAAAGCACTACCAACTCTGGAGTTTCCTACCTGACCTGGAGTAATTTCAGGCAATGTTGCGAAGAAACCTCCAACTATGAGCGTAAGGCCCCATTTTATAAGAAATGAACCACCAATCATATTGTAAACGAAGAAAGTTAGTAATATTCCTAACATGAACCTTACACCGGCTAATGTACTCTCATAGTGGAGATCGCTGGCCACTTCTGCCGGTAGTGTTAGATAACCAAAGAAAGTTACCAATAAACCAGCCAATGGGTAAACTACCCATGCCGACATTCCCACGAAATATATACCTATACCCCTCATGCCTGCTCTTGTGACTTGGAAGAAAACATTTTCGGGGGCGAAGTCCATGACACTGAATCCTATACAAAATCCTCCTATTAAGAACCAATAGAAATTTCCTATAATACCGTGCCAGACCAAATTACTAACTACCCAACCTATTGCCGTTATTATGAACCATATAAGTATTCCTTTTATAATTTGCTGGAATAGGTCGTGTCTTTGATACCACGAATCGTAATGTGGAGCTCTTCCTCCATTTCCTCCTCCGTTTGTGTTATCTGGAAACCATTCTGTAGCATTCTGGGACTTGTACAAACATTTTTCGCATATGTAATAATAACCCGTATAAGAAACATCAGTATGTCCACAATTCGGACACTTTGCACCTTTGACCTTTTTACCAAATCTATTTCCTCCGCCGTTCCCTGTGCTTTCTTTTTCTATATTGTATCTGGAACCCTTTTGGTATTGCTTTAGATGTCTCCCTATGGTACTCTGTATCTTGTCTACCTTTCCCTTATCTCCTCTCTTCTTGGCTGCTTTTTTTCTGTCTTCCAGATCCCTTCTTTGTACTTGAGCCAAAGCCCTAGTCGCGGCCCTGTTACCAGAATAACCATCATTCTTTTGATCTTTTAATGCCTGTTCCAGTCTATCTGCCCTCTGACCGTTTCCCCTATTTCTATATTTTTGAATTAGATCTTTGAGATCACTTTCTGTCATGTTTTCAAAATTTCCACTGCCTGGCATATATCAATCATCCCAACTGTTTTTAGATATTAACCTCTTTCTTAATAAAATTATCTCTGAAGAGAGGAAATATGCCAGTCAAATTTAACAATAAAAGAAGATTATAGTAAATTATTTAGAACTTCGAAGTTGTTTTTCACTTCTTCGGATAGTTCAGGATTCAATTCACTTCGTACATCCTTGATCATATCAAAGGCTTTATTGCCCATAATACTGTGTATTTGTATATTGTATTTGCCCCATTTTTCAGGCATTTCAGTAAACTCGACCAAGTTTTCTTTGTATGTTACTTCTTCCTCTTCATTTCCTTTCTTTGGTTTGGTGGGAATTACAGCAGGACTATCACTTCCACATATTTTTTCATATTTAATTATTCTCTTATTTTTACCATCTTCATAACTTTTCATACCGAGATTATTTTTTCTGTATTTGTTTTCCTTTCGGAATGAAGGAAATATGCATCTAAGTCCGGATTCCTTGGACTTATTATAATGCCTATCAGTTATTTCTTCAATTTTCTTTGTTTCATCTAGACTTGCTTCTTCACCCGTTAAAATAAGCAAATCCAAAGTATCTTTGTAGGAGGGCATATGATATCTCAATTTACTTAATTCCATATTTTCACCTTATAATTTCATTTAATGCTAAACTTTAAATAGCTTTTGTAACTTAGAAGTAAAAACATATTAAATGTTTATTTCCAGTTCTGAAATCTTATATCCACCATTTTTACCCACAGAGAATATTAGTTCATTTCTTCCAGTTTTGAAATGTTCTTCTTGTATGTCGATTCTTATCGTCCTACCACTAGAAACTACCTCATTGAATAGAGTTTGCTTCGCAGAATCAGGATTAATAATTTCTAGAGATAATTTACCTGGATCATTGTAAACGTCACCAACAAGGAACCTTATTTTTCCAGGCAAGGATTTGAGATCATCTTCAGTTATATCAATATCTATTCCTACATTTCCGGTTTTCACTTCGTTCCAGTTGAGCAGGAGCGAACTTTTTAACCTATATTCAGTTTCTTGACCTGCTTTGAAATGTATTACATTATCTTCTTCCTTCAAATCGATCTGATCCGTATCTAGATCGATTATTTTATAGTCCGAGATCTTTTCATTGAGTATGTTTTTTCCATTAAAATTTACGTTTATCCTTCCCTCTCCGATCCTTTCAACGTGTGAAAGGACCAATCTTGCCGAATTGTAGTTTCTATAAGAATAGTCTGGGACGGAAACTGTGAATGATTGGGTTCCCTTTATCAAGATATCCGATTTGATTTCGAAATCACTTATAAAATATACAGCTGGAGCCCATAAACGCCATCCACTTGATGTGGTTGATATTTCTACAATATTTTCTCTTTCCAAGAGATTTTTATCTAGCGGAATTTCTATGATTTCTCCTTCACTTCCCAAAACTTCATGTATAACTTCTCCGTTCAATCTAACTATCAACTTCCCATATTGATTGGTACTTGATATTTTTGCCCTAAGTCCAACCTTCTTTAAATTCTTCAATTGTTCGGCTGATAGGTAGAATTTTCTCTCTTTGTTTGATTTGGATACCAAACCTCTACTTACCTTGAATTCCTCCATTTTTAACAAATTCCTTTCGGATTCCTGTGAACTGACTCCAAAATAACTGCCACCGTTCAGTTTAACTCTCTTTGTTCCGTGTTCTTCCCTTTTACCTATGAAGAAATAACCCTCTTCTACGGTTCTATTATCTTCTTCTC
>JBDGUQ010000135.1:8399-9620 GCA_042215785.1 Candidatus Aenigmatarchaeota archaeon | reverse complement strand
AACGCATCTTCCGGAGTACATACTATAGGTTCTCCGCTGTCATTGAAAGAAGTATTTAATAATGCAGGAACGCCTGTTATTTTTTTAAATTCTTTGATAAGTTCGTGATAAGTTCTATTTCTCCCTTTAGAAACTGTTTGTGGTCTTGCAGTTCCATCGACATGTATTGCAGATATTATTTCATCTTTATTCTTATCATCAACTTCAAAAGATTGAATCATGAAAGGCACATCTGAATTTATTCCGTATCTTTCAGCATCCTCAAGAAGTATTGAAGGGGCAAATGGTCTGAATTTTTCCCTATGTTTGACTTTGTTATTTATTATATCTCTCATTTCAGGATTCTCTGGATTTGCGAGTATACTTCTATTTCCTAATGCTCTTGGACCGAATTCCATTCTGCCCTGGAACCATCCTATTATTTTGTTTTGGGCAAGTTTTTTGGCCACGAAAGTAATTAGTTTACTTTTTTTCATTTTCTTGTATTCATATCCCTTCTTAATAATAGTCCTTTTAATGTTCAAATTTGAATATTCGGGCCCCAAGTATATTCCATCCTTTCTTATATTACCTCTAAATTTTTTGTCCATAATTGAACTGTAGATATACAGAGCAGCTCCTAAGGATCCGCCACTGTCTGCAGCGGCTGGCTGGATAAATACGTCTTGGAAATCTGAATTTTTAATTATTTTTCTGTTGGCAACACAATTTAGAAATGTCCCGCCTGCTAAACATAAATTTTTTGTCCCAGTTTTATCATAGAGGTGGTTCGTTATTTTAATTAAGATTTCTTCTACTAATTTCTGGAGGCTGGCTGCAATATCTTTATGACGTTTTTTGATCGTCTCTTGGTAATTTCTTGACTTTCCGAAAATTTTTTCAAATTCTTTACTGAACATTTTGTTACCTTGATTGAATCTAAAGAAATCATTGTTTATTTTGAAACTTCCGTCGGGTTTTAAAGAAATCATGTCTTTAAATTGGGTTAAATAAGTCGGTTTTCCATAACTTGCAAGTCCCATCACCTTTCCTTCGTCATAATTTGCCCTGAATCCTAGAAAAGTAGTTACTGCAGAATATAGGAGTCCCAATGAATTGGGATATTTTAGTTCGTTAAAAATTTCTATTTTATTTTCTTTCCCAAAACCTATAGTGGTAGTTGCCCATTCTCCTACACCGTCTGAAGTTATTATAGCGGCCTCATTAAAGGA
Organism: Candidatus Aenigmatarchaeota archaeon; assembly: GCA_042215785.1. Taxonomy (GTDB): domain Archaea; phylum Aenigmatarchaeota; class Aenigmatarchaeia; order PWEA01; family JBDGUQ01; genus JBDGUQ01. The sequence continues at coordinate 8,409 of JBDGUQ010000135.1, read as the reverse complement.
GGAGGGATAA
>JBDGUQ010000135.1:0-8389 GCA_042215785.1 Candidatus Aenigmatarchaeota archaeon | reverse complement strand
GCGTGAGATAGATGGTGTTTTATAAATAGAGTATCGCCTTCATATCCAATTTCGTTTTCCAGTTTTATCGGTATCGTTAACCTTTTATCCAGCCATTGTGGAGTTTCTCTTATAAAATTTCGAATTGAATAAGGATAAGATCTTAAGTGATTTACTATAAATCTTTCAAATTTTAGAAAGGGTTTCTCGTAAAATCCGACATAATCTATATCTCTTATTGTTATGTTGCCTCTTTGTAAACAGAAATCGATTGCTCTGGTAGGAAATTTTGACGAGTGTTTTTCTCTATTGAATCTTTCTTCTTCGGCAGCAGCCTTTATTTTTCCATCCATCAAGAGAGAAGCTGCTGAATCATGATAATAACAAGAAATACCTAAGATATTCATAAGTAAGACCTTTAAATTTAAATTAAGTTTTCAATCAACCTGTTTTTATCAAATATAATTTCTAATATTTTAATTTTTTTATTTACTATAAATAACTTGTTTTTGATTCATAGAAAGAGCAACATATTTTGTTTATAGTACTTAAGGTCAATAATAAAATTTTTAAATACTTTCTTGCTTAATAATTATGTGCATACCCAAGCGCAAAGGTGCGTAAATTGGGTATGTAGACCCGATTCTGCATACTGAGAGGTGTTAATATATGAATTTAAATAAAGTTTCGGATTTTATATGGGAAATTCCAAAAGAAGGTGGGATGAATGTTCCTGCCAGGATTTATGCCAGTGAGGAGCTGTTAAAAGGAATAAGGAATGATAAAACTCTGGAACAGGTTAAAAATATTACTCATTTTCCTGGTATTTACAAATATTCCATTGCGCTTCCTGATGCACATCAAGGGTATGGCATGCCTATTGGGGGTGTTATAGCTCTTGACAGAAAAAAGGGAGGAATATCACCTGGAGCAACAGGTTACGACATCAATTGTGGAGTTAGGTTGATTAAAACACCTCTCAAATATGAGGAAGTAAAACCAAAAATAAAGGAGCTTGTTAATACATTATTTGAAAATGTTCCCTCCGGTGTTGGGGTTGGAGCCAAGATAAATGTATCCAAGGAAGAACTAAAAGAAGTTATAGAGAAGGGAGCGCGTTGGGCTGTTGAAAATGGATACGGATATGAAAAAGATTTGGAAGTTCTGGAAGAAAACGGTGAAATGGAAGAGGCAGATTCTTCAGCAGTTTCAGAAAAGGCATTGAATAGAGGTAAAGGCCAGGTCGGATGCCTGGGAGCCGGTAACCATTTTCTCGAAGTTGAAGTTGTTGGTGATATCAAAAGACCCGAATTGGCTGAGAAATTTGGGCTCGAAGAAGGACAAGTTTGTCTGATGATACATACTGGTTCAAGAGGTTTTGGACATCAGGTATGTACTGATTATCTAAGAAAATTTGAGAAAACATTCAAAGATTTGGTTTCTGAACTTCCGGATAGAGAATTGGTCTATGCACCAGGCCAAAGCAAGGAGGCAGAACAATATTACAAGGCGATGAGCTGTGCCGCAAACTTTGCTTGGGCTAATAGACAGTTAATTACCCACTGGGTCAGAGAAAGTTTTAATATGGTTTTCAAAGATGTCAACCCAGAAGAAATGGAAATTATTTACGATATATGTCATAACATTGCCAAGAAGGAAACACATGAAATAGATGGTGAGGAGAAAGAAGTTTTTGTTCATAGAAAAGGAGCAACAAGAGCTCTACCACCAGGACATGAAAATGTTCCTGATAAATATAAAGAAATGGGACAGCCCGTTTTAATACCAGGTGATATGGGTCATGGTTCTTATCTTTTAGTAGGAGGAGATAAAAGTTTGGATTTATCATTCGGATCCACTGCTCATGGAGCCGGAAGAGTGATGTCTCGGACCAAGGCAAAGGGTAAATTTTGGGGAGGAACCGTTCAGAAAGATTTGGAAAAACAGGATATTATAGTGAAGGCGGAGAATATGCCCGTTGTTGCCGAAGAGGCTCCCGGAGCCTATAAAAATTTGGATGAAGTTGTGGAAGTTTCCGATAAATTGGATATAGCCAACGTAGTCTTGAAGCTGGATCCAAAAGGAGTTGTAAAGGGATAAGAAATAAATAACTTGAACACCAATAGTTTATGTGAAATCATGAATAGAAACCTGTGGCACCAATAAAATTGGAATATTGGGAGGAATTGGGCCAGAGGCCACTGGGATATTTTATTCTAAATTAATTCAAAAATTTCAGAGAGATGAATCCATTCAGTCAAATAAAGATTTTCCTCATATTTTTATAAATAGTATTCCGGCTCCCGAGCTTGTTTTTGGAGAAATTTCTGAGGATGAGTTGAAGCCATATATCGAAGGACTGAAGGAACTGGATGACTTCAAACCTTATTTTATAGTGATGGTTTGTAATACGATACACCTTTTCTATGATAGATTACAGAAAGAAATACAAACACCTATACTTGATTTACGGGAGGTTATGAGAAATTATCTAAGTAGGGAGGGAATAGAAAGTGTTCTCGTCCTTGGAACACCAAGCACGATGAAAAGTGGGCTTTATAATTTTGAAGAGATTAAAACTGTCTTACTCACTGAAGAGCAGATCGATAAAATTTCCAAAACTATTTTTAAGTTCAATAAGGGTGCCGATGTTGGTGGACGAATAGAGAATTTAAAGGACATATGTAGAGAATATTTGGATGAAGTTGATTCGGTCATTTTGGGATGTACAGAACTAGGAATAATGCTCAATAACGTAGATTTCCCGAGTATCAATACAATTGATGTTCTTGTGGAAGAGACTATTGATAACCTTGAGGAATGATGTATTTCTGACTTCAATTCCAAAGGTTGACTTGTTGCATAAATAGTTTGGGATTTACTTCTACCCGTCGGTTTTGAATTTTGGAAATTTTTGATCAATTTTAAAACCACCACCTTACGTAGATTAGAATTCATTTATGCAACAAAACACCAAAGGTGATAGATTTTAATACTTCTAGAATTAATATGTAGTTAAAATATCTGGGGTGGTTATATGTCTAATAAAAATGGAAAATCCGAATTGGAAGAATTATTGGAGAAAAATGCATATGGTGGAGGTTTAGATGATAAAGAGTTCAACAGAGCATTGGAATTAACTTCTGAACCCGAAGTCGTTAATGATGATGAAGAATGTTGGGTTTGTTCAACATCATCAAGCAGTGAAAAGAACAAACCAACTATATATGATACAGGTTTGTGTTCAGAACATACAAAGTATGCTTTAGTTACGAGGAAGTAAAATTGAATTTTAGTTGAATCTATATTTCCTTTTTATATTTTCTTATTTAAAGAATGGGTTAATTTTGAGTTATTCTTTCATTGTGAAACAATCCAATATGAATTTGTTCAATCCCAACATTCACTATAAAAACTTTGATAAAATCTAGTAAAGATAAAATTTATTAATAAATGTAGTTCGCTTTAATTTTTAAGGTGTTTTGATGGAGATAGCTGTTATAGATTACGATAATTGTAAACCACAAAAGTGTGGCCATGAATGTATGAAGGTCTGCCCCATCAATAGGAAGGGTGAAGATTGCGTTTATTTAAACGAAGAAGAGACTAGGGCAATTATAGATGAAGAGTTGTGTATAGGTTGTAAATTATGTATAAGCAAATGTCCTTTCGATGCTATCAATATTGTGAATACTCCTGAAAAGCTTGAAGAGAAACCTGTCCACAGATATGGACAGAACACTTTCGAACTATTCAGAATGCCCGTTCCCAAAAGCGGAATGGTTATGGGAATTATAGGTAGGAACGGAATAGGTAAAACGACAGCTTTAGAGATGCTTTCCGGTGAAATAAAACCTAATTTTGGGAAGTTTGATGATCCACCCGAAGATAGAGATATTATCGATAAATATTCTAATACAGAATTGGGAGACTACTTCAGGAAGTTATTTTCTGAAGGCGTTGTTATTTCTTACAAACCTCAAAGAATAGAGAAGATTCCCGAGTATTACGATGGAAAGGTAAAAGATTTACTGGAAAAAATAGATGAGAGAGGAGTTGCGGAGGAAGTTATGGAAGAACTTGGTATGGGTGGATTAATGGAGAGAGAAGTTGAACAACTGTCGGGAGGAGAGTTGCAAAGACTTGCTATATGTGCCACTATTGCCAAAGATGCAGATGTTTATTATTTCGATGAACCCGCCAGTTTTCTGGATGTAAATAATAGAATGCAGGTAGCCAGGATGATTAGAAAATTAAGAGGAGAAGATAAATCTATCGTTGTTGTGGAACATGATCTCGCTATCCTGGATTACATTACTGATGAAATACAGATAATCTACGGTGAGCCAGGTGTCTTCGGTGTCGTTTCACAGTCGAAATCCGTGAGGAGAGGGATAAACGAATATTTAGATGGTTATCTGCCCGAGGATAATGTAAGGTTTAGGGATTATTCTATAACTTTCAAACAGAGTCCTGCGGAAAGAGAAGTAAGTGAAGATGTTTTACTCGAATTTCCCGAGCTGGAGAAAAGTTTTGAGAATTTCACTATGAAAGTTAATTCGGGTGAGATAGACAAAGGTGAGGTCCTAACAGTAATGGGAGCAAATGGTTTGGGAAAAACTACTTTTTTGAAGATCTTGGCTGGTTTGGAAGAACCAGATAAAGGCGATGTGGAAGAAGATGTTAAGATAGCATATAAACCACAATATCCTTCTTCCGATATTGAAGGAACTGTTGAGATGTATTTGGCTAATATAGCAGGCCAGGATTTCTATTCTTCCTGGTATAAGAGCATGATTATAGAGAAACTTGGTCTAAATAGATTGCTGGATAACCATGTGAAGAACCTTTCTGGGGGAGAGCTACAGAAAGTATATGTGGCCGCAACTCTATCAAAGGACGCTACGATATATGCCTTTGATGAACCCTCCGCTTTTGTGGACGTGGAGGATAGGTTAAAAGTTGCGAAAACTATAAAGAATTTTATAGAACAGGAAGAGAAGGCAGCTATTGTTGTGGATCATGATGTGCAGTTTATTGACTATATTGGCGATGCAATGCTAGTATTTGAAGGAACTCCTGGGAAGAAGGGAAGTGTGTATGGTCCATGTTCTAAAGTGGAAGGCATGAATAGAGTTTTGAAGATGCTCGACATTACCTATAGAAGAGATGAAGAGACAAAAAGGCCCAAGATAAACAAACCCAGTTCAGTTTTGGACAGGGGACAGAGAGAGAAAGACCAGTATTATTATATTCAGTAGATATTTTTATATACAGAAAACTTTTTAATGAATACTTCTTTATTATATTACATGATTGGAGTGATTGGCGGAACTGGCCTCTATGAACTGATAGATGGTGAAGAAAAGGAGGTAAAAACTGAGTATGGAAAGCCGAGCGATAAGATTCTGGTTGGAGGAATAGAAAACAAAGAAGTGGCATTCTTGCCCCGACACGGAAAGAATCACGATTATCCTCCTCATAAAGTTCCTTACAAGGCAAATATTGCTGCACTGAAAAAACTTGGTGTGGAGAGAATTATAGCTCCGAATGCCGTAGGTTCTTTACAAAAACATATCAAACCGGGTTCTTTCGTAATAAATGATCAATTCATTAACTTTACTCACAGGACAGGGACATTTTATGATGGCCCAAAGGTTATGCATGTTTCTTCCGCAGATCCGTATTGTCCCGAGCTAAGAAAACTGGCAATCGAGAACGCAAGGAGTTTGGGGATAGATGTTCACGAAAAAGGAACCGTTGTTGTGATAGAAGGTCCGAGATTTTCTTCGAGGGCTGAAAGTAACTTCTTTCGGAAGCAGGGATGGGACATAATAAACATGACACAATTTCCCGAATTAATGTTGGCAAGGGAAAGGGAGATGTGCTATGTAAATATTTCAATGGTCACCGACTACGATACAGGTGTAGGGGGAGAAGGCGAAGCTGTGAGTGCAGAAGAGGTTGGTAAGACGTTTAGGGAAAATGAGAGAAAGCTTAAGGAGTTGCTGTTCAAAATGATACCCAAAGTTGGGGAACAAAAAGATTGTATCTGTTCCAATGCTTTGGAAGGAGCGGAGCAGTAATTTTTTCTTTTGAAGCCATTAATAAGACTTTTGACGAACATATTCTGTAAATTTTATATACATGGTCAATATAAAATCTTTTGGTTTCATGGAAATAGATACGAAGAAAATAGAAATGAAGACTAGTGAAAAATTCCAATTGATCGATGTAACAGATCAAGTCAAGGATATTTTTGAAGATTCTAATATCAAGGATGGGTTCGTGACAATTTTTTCTCCACACACAACTTGTGCAGTAAAGATAAATGAGAGGGAAGATAGTTTATTGGAAGATTTCGAAGATTTTCTGGAACAGATAGCACCGAGGAATGTCAATTACGGTCATAATGAAACGTGTGTCGACGACAGGCCGAATGCACACAGCCATCTAAGATCTCTGGTTCTAAATGCCAGTGAGACCGTTCCTGTTGTGGATGGTGAGTTGTTGCTGGGTGGTTGGCAAACAGTTTTTTTCATTGAGTTAGATGGACCAAGGGAGAAAAGAAGGTTAATAGTTCAAATTTTAGGTGAATAAATGAAAGAAGGTTTTCTGGCTATTGGAGAAGAACTTGACTGGAAAAATTATATAATAGAACATTTTATTTTCGAGACTAAAGTGGATCCATCAAAGGCTGCTTGCGAATTAGCAAAGGAACATTCGACAGCTCTTTGGAAAAGGGTCGGTGTTGATGAGGACTTCAGGCCCGAACATGGAGCCAAAGTTCTGGAAGTAAATTTGATGGATAGATATAAAGGAGCTAAATTCGAACACCCATTTACCAAGAAGGGGGTTTATAACAAGGTCTATGTGAAAATCGCTCATCCGGTTGTAAATTTTGGTTATAAGATTCCAAATCTTTTAACGGCTGTTGCCGGTGAGGGAGTATTCTTCACAAAAGGTATTAATTCCATTAAATTGATGGATTTGGAGTTTCCGGAAAGTTATCTTGAACATTTTCCAGGTCCAAAATTTGGTGTTGATGGTTTGAGGGATATGTTGGATGTTAAAGACAGGCCTTTTTTCACGGGTGTTGTTAAACCAAACATAGGGTTGAATCCCAAACAATTCGCGGAAATTGCATACGAAGGGTTGAAGGGCGGTTTGGACATAGCTAAGGATGATGAAATGTTAGCCGATGTTCAATATTCAAGTCTCAAGGAAAGAACCATAGAAATGCAGAAGGTCGTGAATAGAGCGGAGAAAGAAACCGGAGACAGGAAAGTTTTCCTTGCAAATATAACCGATGAAGTAGGTAATATTTTGGATAACCATGATATGGTAACGGATTTAGGTTGTGAGGCAGTTATGTTGAATGCTATGCCAGTAGGCCTCTCCACTGTCAAGATGTTAAGGGAGCATACGGAAGTTCCCATATTTTCTCATTTTGACTTCATAGCACCATTTACAAGATCCCCGTATTTTGGTCTAAGTACCGCGGTAGTAACAAAACTTCAGAGAATGGTTGGTTTCGATGCTATAATTATGCCTGGTTTTGGTGATAGGATGATTACACCTTCTGATGAGGTAAGGGATAACGTTGGAGAATGTCTTGATCCTCTAGGTAATCTCAAACCTTGCTTGCCTATCCCGGGTGGCAGTGATTGGGCAGGAACACTTCCGGGTATTTACAAAGAACTGGAGACAGTAGATTTCAGTCTAATTCCTGGTAGAGGAGTTTTTGGACATCCTGGAGGACCGAAAGGCGGTGCCAAAAGCGTGAGACAGAGCTGGGAGGCAATTGAATCGGACACACCTTTAGAAGAATATGCTAAAGATCATAAAGAACTGAGAAGGGCATTAGAATATTTCGGGGATAAGTAAATTCACTAATTAAAATAAAGAAGAAATTCCATCTTTACTTGCCTTTACAACACCTTTCTGAGTTATTATACCTTCAACGAGCTTTGCTGGAGTTACGTCAAAGGCTGGATTTCTTGCACTACTTCCGGGGTTTGAAACTCTCCTTTCCTTCATCTTGAGAACCTCACTCTGGTTTCTTTCTTCTATTGGAATATCAAATCCTGTTTTACATTCCAGATCTATCGTTGAAGTTGGCGCTGCAACGTAGAAGGGAATATTGTTTTCTTTTGCAACAACTGCCTTTTCATACGTTCCAATTTTATTTGCAACATCACCATTTCTTGCTATTCTATCCGAACCTACTATTACCATATCTACTTCCCCTCTTTGCATGAAGTGGCCTGCAGCATTGTCTACGATTATAGAATGATCTATGTTTTCGTTGTTCAATTCCCATGCAGTTAGACGGGCTCCCTGATTTCTCGGTCGGGTTTCATCTACCCATACATGAATATCAACTCCCATGTCAAATGCTGTGTACATA
>JBDGUQ010000018.1:0-9678 GCA_042215785.1 Candidatus Aenigmatarchaeota archaeon | reverse complement strand
TATTTTTTGTATCTATAACTTCCTCCTTGAGATCAGTCGGGAGATAATTTCCCGAGAAAAAATCTTCTTTTATCGGACCCGGACCCCCTATCAGTATTCCTAGAACTTCTTTATTCTCGAAAACATTTTTCATACTTTCCCCAACTTGGTTGTAAAAATTTTGTAGCATCCTTTCTCTAATTCTACCGAAACGAGCAGCCGATTGTCCGCCGGCACGTGTTTTTCCGGGAACTTTACTTTCCATATGTTTGACATTTTTTATTTTCTTTCCTTTTAGAATAGCTATATCGGCTTCACTTTTGTCCATAACGAGCATTCCAAATACTTCCCTTTCCTCCAACATGTCTTCTAATGGTTCTAATTCGAATTCCTGATCACACCAGTAGAGTTTGACCTGTACGGGTTCTGGAGGTTCTATTGCCCATATTTTCACATCAGTTTTTCCTTCACTTTCGCTAACGTTTCCACAGAAAAGAGCCAAACCATTACTTGGAGTTTTTTTATACGATCTGAGGTGTTGAACCATCTTATCTAAGGCTGTTGTGACATTCTTTCTTGTCTGCTTACTCTTTATGTTCTCGGCCGTACCCTTTTCTTCCCGGAGTTGATTTACTATCTCATTTAGCTTGTAGCCTTGTGGAACGTAAACCGTTACAAGCTCGGTATGCCTACCTTTAATACTATCCAGTTTTTCCACAAGTTTTTTCAGTTTATATTTACTTTCGGTTTTCGTTACCATAATAGCACCTTTTAGTTTGATATCGTTAAATACAGTAAGAAGTAAGGTATTGTTAAGCTATTTTTTCTTCCATCGCCTGAAACATATCTATCATTTCAATTAGAGGTATAAATAAATTTAATAATTATATCTCATATATTTTGCCATATTTTTCTTTTGCATAACTCAAGAAGTGGTCTGCAGTTGGTTTTTCACCAGTAGCTCTCTTTATCAATTCTTCTGTTTTGTATTTTTGCCCGTGTTTATGTATCTTTTCCTTCAACCACTTTCTTATAGGTTTGAAGTTACCATTTTCTATTTTTTCATCTAGTGAAATATCCGAAGAAATTGCATCGTGTATCTGGGCAGCTATCATACTACCCATCGAATATGTGGAGAAATATCCAAAATTTCCCCATGCCCAGTGTATATCCTGCAAACATCCCTTGGCATCGTTTTCAGGCCGGAATCCTAGATACTCTTCCATTTTATTGTTCCATACATGGGGAAGTTCCTTCACTTTCATTTTACCATTTATTAAATCTCTTCCAATTTCAAATCTCAATAATATATGTAGGTGATAAGTTAATTCGTCTGCATCCACTCTTATTGGATTGTTGTCATATACCTGATTTATGGACTCGAAACAATCTTGTGGAGAGATGTTTTTGAATTGCTCCGGGAATCTACCTTTTAATGTGGGCAAGAAGAACTTCCAGAACGATTTCGATCTTCCGATATGATTTTCCCAGAACCTTGATTGTGATTCATGAACACTTAATTCTCTGGAGAAACCTAGAGGAGTTCCATAATGTTTTTTTGGAAGGTTTAAGTTGTATAAACCATGACCAAATTCATGTATCGTTGATGTTATACTTTCCCCAATATTTTTTTCATTATACCTTGTAGTTATCCTCGTATCGTATTGATTTCCTGTTGTAAATGGGTGTGTTGAAGTATCAATCCTGCCATGTTGGAAATCAAAGCCAAGTTTATTGACCAATTTTTTTACAATTTCTTCTTGTTTTTTGGAAGGAAAATTACCTTTGAAGCTATTCTCTTCAACTGAAGCGCTGCTGTTGGCTATTTTATTGATCAATTTCGGTAATTTTCTTTTCAATTTTTTTAGTATTCCTTCTACCGTTTCCATATTAATGTAAGGTTCGTAATCTTCGAATAAGACTTTATAAGATTCTCTGTCCGGATCTATGTAATTGGCATATTTTCTTTTCAGTTCTATGACTTTCTTTAAATGGGGAGCGAAGGAAGAAAAATTATTATTTTGCCTTGCCTTTTTCCAAAAATCGACTGTTGTGGAGGTTTGTTTTGATATTTTCTCCGTAAGTTCGGTCGGAATTTTCCTCGCCCTTTTGTAATCTCTATCTATTTCTCTTACTACCGCTTTTTCCTCCTCATCGAGATTTTTCTTGTTTAATTTTTCAAGTAGTTCTCCTAATTCATCTTCTATCAATAGTTCATGTGTAAGCCCACTCAAGAAAGACCTTTGTGATGATCTGGCTTCTATACCACCTTCGGGCATCATGACCTGTTGGTCCCATGAGAGGATAGAATTAGCGTATCCTAAATTCGATATCTTTTTAATTTTTGTGATTAATTTTTGATAAGTTTTGTTCTGCTGCATTTTTTAACCTGAATTAAAATATCCATTTACAAATTTATAAAAACACTATTGTCCGAATCTCATTTCTTAATAAGATCTTCTTCATAAAGCATTTCTTCATCCTTCCAGGTGAATTGTTTTGAGATGAAATCATTGTTTTTGGTTTCAATTTCCAGTTTTCCGTGGAGCTTCTCTCCTCCATCCATCACAGTTATTTCTTTGGCTCTAATTTTCTTGTTTATCGATTTGCCTTTTGGAAGTTCTTTTTCTATTGGAAGGGTTCTACAGTCTTCAACAAATTGCTCCCCATTTCTATCGAATTTCCCACATTTTACCTCATTTCTTTCTGTCCATATTTTGATAGTTTGTCCTTTATAGTTAGTAAAATGGTATAACTTATCTTCTAGTTTTTTATCTATAGCAACACACTTTTTTTTATAAAATCCAATTTTGATGCACACCTCCCCATTTCTGAAGGAGAGGAAAGTATTTCGAGTAATTGGCCAGAGTGTTACCTTTCTTTCTCCTATTTTATTTTTAACCTCATTAAACCAATCAGGAATTTCAGTAACGTAATACATTGCACTTATTTTATTTTTACCTTCGTTCAAATCCACGAAGAATTTTCCTTTACATACCTTCCCTTTACTACCTTTGATAATTTTACAGGAGGCGTGGATAATTTTATTCTTATCTTTATTGTTTCCAAACAATTTTATGTGAATCCTGTCTCCAAGTGGATAATTGTCTATATTTTCTATATTTACCAGATAAACATTTTCTTCTGAATTCTTTTTTAGTTCTTTGTTTTCAAAAATTATTGAAGGAGTATTATTCAAGAAATGTGCTCCGATGATGTGTACGAGCGGAATCAAAAGATAAGTTAATACACCTATTAATATTCCCGTTAGAAGAAGCCCACTGGCTGCATAAAGGGCAGTTCCAAATAATGTTTTAAATCCTGCCAATATCATTTTGTTCATTATAAGGGCTACTGCCCAAAGTATTTTGGGAGCCAAAACAGCTCCCCAAATATACAGTAAATCATAAAATCCTTCTGTGTGTAATAAGCCAGCCACCCATCCAGTCCATGCCAAATCATATGTCTTTCCAAATTCCCTGAGAGCTTCTCCAAGAGATTCGGCAAATGCGGCACCTACGAACCATGAAAGAGAACCCCAATCTATATCCTTTGCACTCTCCATTGCAAAATCTTTTGCCCTTTTCCAATATGACCTTTTACCTGTTAATTCACCTAACTTACCTTCAAATACTGAATTCCTGGCTCTATCAAGAGTTTCAATAATCTTGGTAGTTTCGGGGTCATTCCGAGTAATTTCTCTAATATCTTTAATATCTTGGTCCATTTTTCTAATACTTTTTCTTAATCTTGCCGTTGTTTCAGGATCAAGTTTATTCTTTAAGAAAAAATTGGAGTCAAAATCACCTTCCTTGGATTTCATTGCGAGATTTTTGAAGACACTTTCTTGCTTACTTAATCCAAATTCAACAAGTTCATCGAATAAATTAATCTTTAACCTTTCTATTTTGGGAATATCCTCTAAACTGACCTTTCCCTGTTGATCAACTTCTTCTATAATATTGAGTAGTTTGGAATTTATTTCATCGAATTCATTTTTAAATGATTGTGAAAAGAGGATATCGTATTCGGTTATTATTTTATCTATTTCATTTACTCTTTTCTTTATTGATTCATCTACTAATCCCATTTTTCTGGGTTTTTGTGATAAACCATTTGTAGTTTGACTGACAATTTGTCCATATTTCTGATTTGTCATTTCATTTTCTCCACTTCTTTCGATAATTGTTTCCAGATCTTCTATAACTTTCCCATAATTTCTTTTAACATCCATAAATTTTTCTGGCATTTTGGATGTATATTCTTCATGGAAATTCTTTATGTTACCTATTATTTTACCAATATCATATTCTTCTTGGAGGTCTATTTCTCCGTTAATTATTTTCTCGAGTCCGTGCTCCTCCATCGCGGTTCTAAAAATAATTTCTCCTGCAAAGTAGCCATTTTTATAACTATTTTCAGTTACTGAGACATAATCCAACCATTGGTTCAAGTAGAGATAGCGGGTTCCTATATCGTAACCTAATTTTTTTAGTCCACTGTTATATTTTTCTAGAGCCTCGGGTGTTAACGACATCGTGGGCCCTTCTAATAATGCTTTTTTTTCAGCATCAACTCTCGGATCCATTAGGTATGAGGTAAAACCGTGAATATTTTCCAGTTTGTTTCTGTAGAAACTGTTGTATCCTTTAGCTTCAAAAACAGAATGTATGGATTCATGGAAAAGTGTTTCGGGTAATACTGAAGAAAGGTGTGATCCATGGATTGGTTTTTGTATAATATTAAATCTTATAAACCCCGACTTGCCTTTCAATTCGCTAGGTAGGCTTTTCAAATCAAACCCTTCAAAGTTACCTCTACCTGATGATTCCCCATACACAGGAAATATATAATCACTTTGAACTAGACTACCGTCTTTGTTATAGATATTGAGACGTGGAATCTCTATATTTTTATTTTCCAATTCCCATTTTTTTTCATTTAAAACACTTTCGGGTAAAAGTTTTTTCAGATTATTCGCATTTATAACTTCTCCAAAATTTATCTTTGGTTTTTCTGTTGTTATTTCTATTTTGTAATCGAAATTTTCCAACTCATTATTCAAAAATTCATTTATGAACTGTTCATATGTAAGTAACCCAGAATCTTCATATGCATATATTTTTTCCGTGGTAATTAATTTGAGCATATCAGTTAAGACTTTATAAGATCTAGATAATTTTTCTGTTTCACCCCCCTTCCATAATTCATACCATTCATTTAGGCTGTTTTTATATTCATTGGAAATATGTTGACGTAAAAAATTGATGTAATCGTTATTGTATTTTTCTATTATATGTTCATCATTAAAGTTCTCAATAGAGAATTCTTGTAAATCGGTGTGCTGCAAAGTTTTTTCGTATTCTTCAGGAAGTATTTCAGTATAAATTTTTTCAATTTCCTTTTCTGTTATTGCTTTGCCTCCTCCAGATAACGAGCGGTATCTATAATCCATCTTCTTTTCTGTCAACCAAGTTTTAAATGCCCTATATAGATTACTATTTTTGGGTGAACAAGTCATGGAACCCTTTTCAATACCTCTCCAGTTGTGGCTTGAACACGGTTTCCTCTCTATTTGATTGTTTATTTCCATTATTTCTTTGGTTATATTATAAAGACTATCAAGTGGTTTAATTTCTTTATTGATATATTCATGCTTACTTTTCCTGTTCATATAAGCAACCGAAGCACCTAGTTGGGCACATTTTTGAGTAGTAGCCAGCTTCAAATTCTTATTTTCTGTCGCTACCCTTATCCTCTCCGAGCTCGAGTGAAGAATGAAAGAAGTGGTATTCTTAATGGTTATTTTCTTACCTTCCCGAATAACGTTATCCCTACCATATTTGGAAGGGCTCAGTGGTTCTATTAACTTTATATTGCCCTTTGTAACCACAAGATTTATCTCCTCAACACTGGAATTTTTATTGACAAAGAAGAAGAACCTATTGTCCTTTTTAACTTTTAAAGGCTTACTGCAAAAAGTTACAACACTACCCTTTGCATCTTCAGGTTTCTTTCTATATGTATTCGAAACTTCATCCGCGAGACTAACAGGAGTTAAAATTAGGATAAATATTACAAATATTATCGAGGTTTCTATGATATTTTTAGTTTCCATTTTCAAACCTTACATTCGACCATTTCAAGATATTTTGTTTCATTTCTCTTCATGACCTTAAAATCGCAGTAATTTCCACATACACATTTACCTTTGATATCTAAAGCTTCCTCCATGACTATTTTTTTCCTGTCTAAAGTTAGTCCATAACATGAGTCCGTTGTATTATGTTTCGTTACTTCTATGAGGAAGTGTGTCCCATTGTGTGTAGGCCTTATCCAGTAGCATTTTTTTCCGTTTAATGATAGCCTATAGTTTCCTTCATTTCGGACCATTTCACTTATTTGTTGGCTGACATTTCCTTCGACTTTCCTATATGAGATAAATATGTTTGGAAAGAAATATATCAGCAAAAATAGGGTACATAAGGCAATTAAACCTATTATCAATAGTTTATGTTTTTTTATCATTCTATTTCACATCCTGCTGCCTCAATTTTTGAGACTGTTTCGGAAGAAAGTCTGAAATTCAGCTTATAGTTTTCCTCTAACTTTTCCTTCGAATTAATATCCAAAATAAATTCCTTATCACCACAGTAAAGTTTAAACCTGCCGTCGGTTATCTCTCCCAGATTATCCTCAACATAGATTGTCATGCTATCCGGTGTGTAAGATTTTCCCGCGGATGCCGCCGCAATCCTCTTCAGCATTTCTGTCAAGAATTCCCTATCACTTTCTCCCGCTTCCATTTCTTCTATGACCTGATCCCTAATTTCGAATAATTTGTCATTGGAAATTTTGTCCGAAAAAGAAGATGTCATTATTACTTCATCTTTGAAATAAGTTATAAGTATACCGTTATAATCATCTTCTTTCAAGTGTTCTTTGTAATTTCTCCTGAGTTTTTCTTTTGATGAATTTTTATAAATTTTTAAGGTTGTTCTTGGAATTCTTCCCTTAATATTGTTTAAATAATTATTGTATTCATTCCTCATTTGAGGAACTAAATCCTGCATAAAATTTCCTGGGTTGGATTCAATTGTGAGTGAATTTACCTGTGAACTTGCCAAAGCGATATTGTTGTTTGAATGTTTAGGTATCACTAAGAAAAATAAAGATATAATCAAAAAAGAACTTATCCAAAATATTTTTTTACGTTCCATATTTTAAATCACCTTCTCAGTTCTTTGATCACTTTTTTATCTGCCGTGCTTAGATCGCAATAATTTTCAACAATCAGATTATCGCATTTAATACCCCTACATTCAGAACAGAATTCACCCTGTTTGGTATAATAATTTTTACCGCTGGGATCTAAGTTTTTGCACATTTCCTCACATCTTGCAGTCTTTGATTTACTTTCCATCTTCCCTGTGAGATCCTGAAGTAAAGCCTCAAGGCCCCCGAAACCTGACTGGGAACTACCGAAAAAGCTTATTAATCCCAATAAAACAACAATTCCTATAGAAAGTATAACTAACACATTAATTGGAAGTGTCACAGCTTTCATGTAATTAAATTAAGTTTTCGAATATAAAAAATTGAAATAATATTGTGTTTTTTGTCCTCTGAAAAAAATTTTAGGAAGTACTGTTTTGGTTACAGGGACAAATAATATAGTTTTAAATTCCTATTAGCATGGCCTTGTCTTTTGCCCATTTAAAAGTGAAATATCCCAATATTATAGAAACTATTGAAAATATTGAAACATATCCAAGAGTGAAAGATATATCGGAGACCCCAGCTCCTCTGAGACCAACAGCCCTAACAGCGTTTATTGCCTGTGTTGTTGGAAACCACAAGACAACATTCCTTATATTTTCTGGAAAGACTTCTATGGGATAATGTACTCCAGAAACCAGGTAAAGTATTTGCTGGATTACCATACTTGCTTCTTGGAATCCCTCCCTCCATGCTGATAGTGAAGCAACTATTATACCTATTCCTGAAAAACCTATAAATGTTATTACGAATATCAACAGGATCAATAGTGGATTTCCTTCAACACTGAAACTGAAGAATGTTGCAGCTACCATCACAATAGCTATATCTCTTATTAGAACCCGGGCCAGTCCTACACTTAACTTACCGAATAGATATGAAAGTTTATTTACAGGTGAAATCATTAGATTTGGTAACGTTCTTTGATGTTTTTCTCTTACGAATGCACCGGACATCCTAAAATTCACATTTATTACTGCCCAGAGAAGGGATCCGGACAAAAGGAATGTTATGTAATTGTTTCTGGTAAGTCCACCGAGACCCTGAAAACCACCCATCAGGACTGCCCTCCAGACAAGTATGAATGACATAAAGCCTATTAAAGACCCAAGAATTTCCCAGAGAAACCTTTCTTTCCATCTGAAAAATCTTTTCAATTCGGCTATACTCATTATTTTAAGATCTTTATAAAATTTCATTCTCTATCCTCCAATTTCTTACCTGTAAGGTGAATAAATACATCCCCAAGTGTCGGTTCATCTGTATTAAATTCTAATATCTTATAATTCTTCTTTATGTGGCCTATCAATTTATCTGAATAAAGTAAATCTTCGAGAATAACTCTAATTTTACCTTCTTCTTCAATAAATCTGGCATCTTCAACATAATCTTTCTTTACCAGTTTTTCGATCAGTTCATTTTTGAAATCTTCCAGTCTGAATTCCACTACTCCAGATTCCCTTAATTCTTCCTTCAATTTACGAGGTTTATCTATCCTCACAATTTTTCCTTTGTCTATTATCGCAACCCTATCACACAGATAGTCGGCTTCTTCCATAAAATGTGTCGTGAGTAACATCGTTGTTCCCTTTTCTTTATTTAATTTTTTCAAGAAATCTCTGACCTTAAGTGCTATTTTATGGTCTAATCCCAGGGAAGGCTCGTCCAAGAACAATATTTTTGGATCATTTAAGAGACTCTTCGCCAATTTGAGCCTCATATGTTCTCCTGTACTCCACATATCTACGTACCCATTTTTCTTATCATCTAACTCGAAGAAATCCAAGTATTTTTGAATTTTCTCTTCTTTGTTCGGAACTTCGTAAATTTCTGAATACAATTCTAGATTATCCTTTCCCGAAAGGTGCCAGAACATAGCTCCTCTTGAGAAGACAACGTTAAAATCCTTCTTAATTTTTTCCACATCAGGTGGAATGTTTTCATCGAGTAAAGTTACTTTGCCTGAATTGGATTCCATCAGTCCACTCATTATCTTGATTAGAGTAGTTTTTCCGGCACCGTTGGGTCCGAGAAGGCCAAATATCTCACCTTTTTTTACTTCAAAGGAAACGTTTTCAAGTGCTTTTTTGTATTCTTTTTTAATCGTTAATTTCTTAAATTGCTTTATAATAGGGCTATAATCCTTTAATTTATCCTTATCAGAAGATTTATCTCTAAAAGTCTTGGAAATATCTGAAACCTTTAGAACAGTCATGGTTATGTTTAATTGAGGATAAATAAAAACATTATTCATTGTAAGATTAATAGATAGGTATTATCCAGAATAAGTTATTTGAATTTTACTTCTTTCATTCTCTATTTGCGGATCCGTAACTTTGCCATATATTAATTTCTCTATATTCATCGTTCCCTTGATATCTTCTTCAACATCTTCAAGATCTTTCTCGAATTCCACTCTTA
>JBDGUQ010000133.1:3339-10020 GCA_042215785.1 Candidatus Aenigmatarchaeota archaeon | reverse complement strand
TCTTGAAGTGTTGCCCCCTGGCGCCGGTACCCCTGTTGTCCACCACGGCAATCACATAACCACGCTGGGCCAGCATCTGGAACCACGCCATGCGGCCTCCCCAGCTGTCGGTAACTTCCTGCGATCCGGGACCACCATACAGGTACATGAAGAGGGGATACTCCTTGTCGGGGTCGAAATCGGGAGGCTTGATGGTGTAAGCATGTAAATCATATTCACTGGACGGGGTGTTGATCTTGATAAACTCCTTGTCGGTGAAGCCATACTTTTCAATCGTGTCGTTCAGCTCACTGTTGTCTTCAAGGGTGCGGATCAGCTCCCCCTCCCTGTTGTGAAGGGTGACTACCTGTGGTGTGTTGGCCGTGGAATGGTAGTTGATAAAATATTTGTATCCCTTGCTGAAACTGGCATCGTTCCAGCCTTCTTTACTGGTGATCTTACGCACGTCGCTGCCATCGGTATCGACCGAATATACATGCCGGCGCAGCGGCGACTCCTTAGCTGCAGAGTAAAAAACCCGTTCCTCCTGATCATCGTAGCCGGTGAAGCCGGTCACATCCCATTCTCCTGATGTGATCTGATGAACCAGGTTGCCCTCCAGGTCATACAGGTACAGGTGGTTGTATCCGCTTTTCTCACTGTAGATGATGAACTGCCGGCCATCGTTGATGAAGGTGGGGTAGTCATCGCCTATCTGCGAGATGTAATAGGGATTGGTTTCCCGGTATACCACCTGCGAACTGCCGTCGGTCGCATCGGCCAGCATGATCTCCACCTGGTTCTGCAGCCTGTTCATACGTATCATGCAAAGCTTATCGTTGTCGGGCGTCCACTTAATACGGGGAATATACTGATCCGTCTCTTCCCCTGTATCCATCTCGGTGGTGGTGCCCTCATCCAGGTCGTAAACAAAAATCCGGACAATGGAATTTTTTTCACCCGCCTTGGGATATTTGAAAGTATAATCTTCGGGATACAGTTGATCCTGGTACATCGTCATGTGAAAGAGTTTCACCCTGCTCTCGTCAAACTTGTAGAAAGCAATCCTATCGCCTTCGGGCGACCAGTGGAAGCCCTGGGTGATGGCAAATTCCTCCTCATACACCCAGTCGGTGGTGCCGTTGATGATGTGGTTGTATTTGCCGTCGTGGGTGATCTGTTTCTCCGTACCCTCTTCCAGGTCCTTGATGAAAAGGTTGTTCTCCCTGACAAAACCCACCTTTGTTCCGTCGGGCGAAAAAGTAGCCAGCCGCTGTGCACCTTCACCACTCAGTGGTTCCAGGGTTTCATCCTGCCGGTCGTACACGTAATATTCGGCCGTAAAAGAGCGGCGATAGATCGGGTTGACCCGGGTGGCTATCAGGATTTTACCTTCCCGGTCGCTGAATTCATAGCGTCTGAAACCCGGTATTGCATCGTAATCTTCGGCATCAAAGATGACCTCGGTCTGGTTGCCCGTCTTATAACTGTAGCGAACGATCCTGGCGTTGTCCTCCACCACGGTGTAATGGGTGCCATCGTCCATCGAACGGAGGCCATGGACCGATTTCTGGCTGAATTTTCGCTCCTTGTAGATGTCCTCGAGGGTGATTTTTTCAAATGACTCCTGGGCCTGAACCCCGTGCACAACAGGGGCAAAGATCAACACAAGGGCGATGTAGAAGATGATTCTTTTCATAGAAAATATGTTTAAAGGAGTTACAGAAGGTTTTGAATATAAATTAAAAGCAGTATACGAACATTTTCCAATGTCACTGGAAAGTCACCCAGACAAGTTAGTAATCAAAAATTTTGTGGGGGAAAAAAGTCCCAGGGAAGCTGAGATATTGGAAGGAGTAGAGGTTGAAGTAAACGAACAGGAAATAACGGTGACAGGTATAGATAAGGAAAAAACTGGACAGACGGCGGCCAATATAGAGAGGACCGCAGATCCAGGTAATAAGAAGAATAGAAGGATATTTTCAGATGGTATATATATAGTAAAAAAACCCTGAAGGTGTTTGAATGACAAAATTTCAAAGACATCCAAAACATAAAAAATTGAAAGATTCATGGAGAAGGCCCAGAGGCCATCAAAATAAATTACGTAAAGGAAAGAAGGGTAAAGGCAAAAAACCAAATGTTGGTTATGGAACACAGGATAAAGGTAAACACCCTTCGGGTTATTATGAGAAGGTAGTACACAATACTAAAGAATTGGAAGATGTGAACGGTGAAGAGGAAGCTGTTAGGATTGGAGGAACCGTTGGTAAGAGAAAGAAAAAGGAAATTACTGAAAATGCTGAAAAAATGGGTTTAAAGGTATTGAATCCTTTCAAGGAGGGATAAAATGTTTTTAACTTTAAAAGAATCTAAATGCCCACTTTGTGGGACCGAAGCAAAAGAAAATGAAAAAATTCCCGAAGTGAACGACTGTCCTAAGTGTGGTACTGTATTTAGTAAATTTGGGATAGTCATTGCATTTCAGAGAGAATTAAATTTGGAATGGAATTAAGGTGAAAAAATGAACTTAAGATCACAGAGAAAAATGGCGGCAGATTTATTGGACTGTGGAATGAGCAAAGTTTGGATAGATCCGTCAAGACAGGAAGAAGTTAATGAAGCTATAACGAAAGATGATATGAGATCTTTAATTAAGAAAGGAGCTATAAAGAAAAAGAAAGAGAAAGAACAGAGTAGAGGCGGCGCAAGGATAAGGCAGTCACAAAAGAAGAAAGGCAGAAGGTCAGGCTCAGGTAGAAGAAAGGGAAAGAAGAAAGCAAGGAAGGCCGATAAGGAAAAGTGGATGGAAAAAGTGAGATCATTGAGAAAGGAAATTAAGAAGCTAAGGGATAATGGAGTGATAGAGAGCTCCACATATCGGGAGTTATATGGTATGATAAAGGGGAACTATTTTAGAAGGAAATCCCATCTTTACAACTATCTCGAAGAGAGAGGTATTATTGAAAAGTAGGTGTTATTATGGCAAAGGGACCAAGTTACAAGTTGCCTCATAGAAGGCGAAGAGAAAAGAAAACTAATTACGATAGAAGGCTGGCTTTATTAAAGAATGGAAAGCCGAGGTTAGTAGTTAGAAAGCACAATAAATCGATATTAGTCCAACTAATAAAGTATAATGGAGAGGATGATGATACAATAGGAGCCGTTAATTCGACTGAATTGAGGGATTTTGGATGGAACGGACACAACGCTAATCTACCAGCTGCTTATTTATCTGGTTATTTGCTTGGTTCCAAGTTCAATGAAGATATTAACGAGGCCGTTTTGGATATAGGATTACAGAATTCTACCAAAGGCAATCTAGTATATGCAACAGTAAAGGGTGTTAAAGATGCAGGAATTGCAATACCGTGTTCGGATGATGTCATACCAAGCGAAGAAAGGATAATGGGCGAACATATCGTAGAGTATGTAGAAAATATGAAGAAAAGTGAAAAGGAAGAGAAGTTTTCAAAATATATCGAAAGAGGTCTGGATCCAGAAGATCTCCCAGAACATTTTTCTGAAATAAAGGATGAAATAGGTGAAAAATATGGCTAAAACAGAAGTTGAAGAATGGAAACCCAAAACCAAGTTAGGCAGAGAAGTTTTGGAAGGAAAAATAACAAGTATTCATGAGATATTCGAACAAGGAAGAAGGATAATGGAACCCGAGATAGTTGATAAGCTGGTTCCCAGTATTGATAATGATCTTATACTTATCGGTGGTACCCCCGGAAAGGGAGGGGGTATTAGAAGGACACCTGCCAAGAGGACTGCTAGAATGCACAAGAGTGGCAGGAGATTCAAAACATCTATTTTTGTCATAGTTGGAAATAGAAATGGGTTAGTAGGTGTAGGTAAAGGCGAAGGAACGGAATTTAGAGAAGTTATAGAAAAGGCTACAAATCAGGCCAAATTGAATTTAATTCCTATCCGAAGAGGATGTGGAAGCTGGGAATGTGAATGTGGTGAACCTCATTCCATACCATGTGAAGTGAGTGGAAAATCTGGAAGTGTTGAAGTAAAGATTAAACCAGCTCCGAAAGGGGTAGGTTTGGTTGTTGCCGATGAAATAAAGAAATTCATGAAGCTCGCTGGTATTGAAGATATATGGAGTGAGACTTTTGGACAGACCAAAACGAGGATAAATTTGATAAAAGCTGTGTATAATGCTTTCAAAAATCTGAACAAGATGAAAATGAGGGAAGATTTCAAAGAGGAAGCAGGAGTTATTTTGGGTGATAAATGATGTATGCTGTTGTGAGATTGAGGGGCAATGTTGGTATCGATGATAAAACAGAGGATACAATGGAAATGTTAGACCTGAAGAATAAATTTAATTGTGTCCTAATTCCTGAAAACAAGTCTTATGAAGGGATGTTGGAAAAGGCTCAGAAAGTAATTACATGGGGAAAGATAAACGAAGAAACGCTTTCAAAACTTCTCAAGAAAAGGGGATATGTAAAAAATAATGGAAGACTTTCAGAAAATTTGGAAGAAATGGGTTATGATAGTATAGGAGATCTTATCGATGAATTAAAGGGGGATAGTAAAGTAAAGGACCTTGGAATAAAGGTTCCCTTTAGATTGAATTCACCCTCAAAAGGATTTAAATCCAATTTGAAGAATTTGTATCCACAAGGAGAGTTAGGAAATAGGAAAGAAAATATAAACGATCTTTTGAAAAGGATGATTTAAAGGTGTTTAAAATGACTAGCAAGAAGAAAAGAATGAGAGGAAGTAAATCTCACGGATATGGAAGTAAAAAGAAACACAGGGGAGCGGGAAGTAGAGGTGGAAGAGGTTACGCAGGTTCTCTTGGACACAAGAGGAGCGAGTTGAGGAAAGATGAGCCAGATCATTTGGGTAAGAAAGGGTTCAAAAGACCTCAAAAAGTTGTTGAAGATATTAAGACTATCAATTTGAAAGAACTGGATATGAATATTGATGATTTGCTCGAAGAAGGGATAGCTTCGAAGGAAAAAAATAAGATAAAAATTAATCTGAACGATTTGGGGTACGATAAGCTCCTAGGTTCCGGTAATGTTAATAGACCATTGGTGGTTGAGGCCAATGATTTTTCTGACTCTGCTAAAGAAAAATTAAAACAAAAAGGTGGAGAGGCAATTGAATTACGTTGAGCTCTTAAAGCTACTTCCGGGTATAGAAGAACCCGAGAAGAGGCTTAACTTTAAGGACAAATTGAAGTGGACAGGGATAATTTTAATTCTATTTTTGGTAATGGGTCAGGTAATGATATGGGGTGTCGACCCACAGGCAATTCAGAGATTCGAATTTCTAGAAACAATCATGGGAAGTACAATGGGTACCCTAGTCACCCTTGGTATAGGCCCTATAGTGACATCTTCTATTATATTGCAGCTATTGACCGGATCGGGAATAATACCTTGGGACACCAATACACATGAAGGAAAAATAAAGTTCATGGGAACGCAAAAACTTTTAGCAGTTATATTCTGTATTTTTGAAAGTATAGCTTTTGTTATATCCGGAGCAATACCAGCTCTCAATGCAGCCTTCGTACCTATATTGATATTGCAGCTTACTGCCGGAGGAATAATGATAATATTTATGGACGAGGTCATTTCCAAGTGGGGTTTCGGTTCAGGAATTTCACTTTTCATCGCGGCAGGGGTAAGTAAAGGAATATTTATAGGAGCTTTGAATTTTGTTGGAAATACCCCAGGTGCAATACCCGCAACGATAATCTCACTTTCTGCAGGCAAAACAATAGAGGCGTTGGGTAATTTGATACCTTTAATATTTACAGTTGTTGTTTTCCTGGGTGTTGTATACGTACAGGCCATGAAAGTTGAGGTGCCTTTAACATTTGGAAGGGTCAGCGGCTTCGGCAGGAGATGGCCCCTCAAATTCGTATATGCATCAGTGATTCCAGTTATTCTGGCTTCTGCATTACTTGCCAACCTAAGGCTTTGGGGCAGGATGCTCGCAAATAATGGGTTACCAATATTAGGAACTTTCAATACTGATGGACAACCTATATCGGGTTTGCTTTATTTTCTATCTCCCCCAAGGAATCAGGACCTGTCCAATATATTGGTTTCATATTTGAGTGGATCTTCAGTTCCACCCGTAACCATAACATGGATAACCTACACACTTTATCTAGTTGCTGCAGCTGTAGTATTTTCAGTATTCTGGGTACAGACTGCAGGAAAGGATAGTAAAAGTGTTGCAGAACAGATAAGCAATGCAGGATTGTCTGTGCCAGGTTTTAGAAGAGATATAAGGGTCATTCAAAGAGTCCTAGAGAGATATATAACTCCACTGTCTGTTATGGGTGGTGTCACCGTAGGTCTACTCGCTTCAGCGGCAGATTTCACTGGAGCACTTGGAACGGGGACGGGAATTTTGCTCAGTGTTATGATCGTATATAACCTATACGAGGAAATATCCAAGCAACACATGGAGGATATGCATCCCGCTTTGAGGAAGTTCATGCAATAAAGTATCTTTTTAAAGCTATAAATTGTAAATCAATAATGGTATTATGTTAGAAATTTTATCTCAAAATGCATTAATATCGCTCACATTGATCAGTATATCGTTATCCTTTGTAATTTCTTCTATTTACTGGCTTACTATGGACAAGGAGAAGATGGAGGAGGCCAAGGAGAAGTCAAAAGAATTGCAAAAAAAGATGGAAAAGGCGAGGGA
>JBDGUQ010000133.1:2219-3329 GCA_042215785.1 Candidatus Aenigmatarchaeota archaeon | reverse complement strand
ATGAGGCCAACAAGTATATGAGTGAGATGATGGATGCCAGTGGACAGCAGATGAAGATGAATTTCAAACCGATGATATTTACGTTTGTGGTAGTTATTCCAATGTTTTTCTTTGTGTTTCCGAACGCTTTTGGGGACGCTGAAGTGGTTTTACAGGAGAATGGCAATTCATTTTCGGGTAAACTGGATTACCAAGGAATAAATGAAGAAATTCAGGTACAGAACGAGGACAGTCTAAAGGTTGAGTTGGACGGCGAAACATATACAAAAGGTGATATTTTCTCTTTTGGTGGTTATGATTTTGAGGTCCAACAATTAATGGAAAATGAGGAGACAAAATTGAAACTTTCAAGAGTTATAATCCATCTACCAATTTCCTTACCATTTATTGGAAAAACACTCGGTTGGCTTGCGTGGTATATACTGTTATCGATGCCCTTTACACAGTTCTTTAGAAAAATATTAGGAGTTGCCTAAATTCCCATGCATTATATTTCAAAAATAAAAAATCTTGTTCTTAGAACGTGTTTTTATGAAAGAAGCAATTGTTAAGTCAGAAGAGGTTTCAGATCCCCGGTTTGGAGAATATCCCGGAGCCAGGAAAATAGAAGAATTGATAGAAAATGGTATAGTTGTTATAGACAAACCTTCTGGACCTACCTCACATCAGGTCACTTCTTGGGTGAGGGATATGTTGGGTTTGAAAAAAGCAGGTCATTCAGGAACTCTTGATCCCAAAACTACCGGCGTTCTTGTAATAGCTCTTGAGAAGGCAACGAAGATTATGGAAGCTTTGATGGGTTTGGATAAGGAATACGTTTCCATCATGCACCTGCACAAGAACGTCTCAGATAAAAAATTACGGGTCATATTGGATAATTTTGAAGGGGAGATTCTCCAAAAACCTCCCGTAAAGTCTTCGGTGAAGAGGGAGGAAAGAATACGTGAAGTTCATTGTATAGATATTTTGGATAGAGATGGTAAAGATGTTTTGATGCGAGTTAACTGTGAGGCAGGAACTTATATAAGAAAACTAATTCATGATGTTGGAGAGAAGATAGGGGGGGCACATATGAAGGAACTGAGGAGGACTAAAGTAGGACCCTTTACC
>JBDGUQ010000133.1:0-2209 GCA_042215785.1 Candidatus Aenigmatarchaeota archaeon | reverse complement strand
GGGGAAATGATAACATAAGGAGACTAGTAGGTCCTGTTGAAGCTGGCGTGGAGCATTTGAAATCGATCTTTGTGAAGGACACAGCTATAGATTCGGTATGCCATGGTGCACCGCTTGGCGTTGGTGGTATTTCGAAGTTGCATAACAACATAGAAGAGGGAGATATGGTTCAGATATCCAGTCTCAAGGGAGAGTTGATAGCCATTGGTACAGCTGAGATGAATTCACATAGTATAATTGAAAGTAATAAGGGAAAAGCAGTTGAATTGGAGAGAGTGATAATGGATAGAAATACTTATCCTTCTTCCTGGAAAAACGTTTAAAATTGTTTACTACGAATGATATATATGAAATCTCAAAATTTAGATGATTTAATGGAAGTCCTTGCATGTCCCAAATGCAAAGGTGAACTCGAATTAGATAGTAAGGAGAATAAATTGGTGTGTGATAATTGTAGGTTAAAATTTCCTATTTTGAAAGGGAATATTCCAGATATGCTATTAGAAGATGCCGAGTCTTTTTGACTTCTGAAACTATTAAGTTATATATAAATACAAAAATAATTCACATACTACCTTAGTCGCTGGGGTGGCGGAGCCTGGCCCATCGAAACTTTAGGTTTCGGGCTATACGCGCCAGCTTGGAGTTTTTGATGAATAGCTGGTGTGCTTTACGCACTCGGGGGTTCAAATCCCTCCCCTAGCGCCAATTGAAGTTCAACGAAAAAATGTAACAAATAAAAAGGTTTGCGAGACAATTTTCATAACATTTAAAAATATAAAGTCTTTAAGTAGAGTAAGTGATGTAATATGTCAGATGAAGATGAAATTCAAGGCATTGTAAGAATGGTAGATACAGATCTAGATGGTAATAAGAATATTTTGAATGCCTTGAGAAAAGTCAATGGGATAAGTTTTACGGTATCTAAAGTTATATGTAAGGAAGCGGGTGTAGATTCCGATGCAAAGGCCGGAAGTCTTTCCGACGATATGATAGATAAGATCGAGAATATAATAAAAAATCCAATGGATTTTGATATACCACGTTTTATACTAAATAGAAGGAATGATCCAGATACAGGAGAAGATCAACATTTGGTTTCCGGTGATCTTGAAATCCAACATAGACAGGATATTGAGTCTATGAAAAAATTGGGCTCCTACAGAGGTATAAGGCATAGAAAAGGATTACCTGTGAGGGGCCAGAAGACCAGAAGCTCCTTTAGGGGTAAGAGCAGCGTGGGAGTAAGTAAAAAGAGGATTCAACAAGGTGAATAGAAATGGGTGATCCAAGAAAACAACAGAGCAAGTATGAAAAACCCTTTAGACCTTGGGATGACCAGAGGATGAAAAATGAGGAAAGACTTATGAATGAATACGGACTTAGAAGGAAAAAGGAAATATGGAAAGCCCAAAGTTTGTTAAGGCAGATAAGAAGACAAGCAAGGGAATTAGCTGCAGAAGAGGACGAAGAGAAGTCGAATCAACTTAGGAATAAGGTCAGGAACATGGGACTTACAGGAGAAGATCCTTCTTTAGACGATATACTAGAACTAGAATTGGAAGACCTTTTGAAGAGAAGGTTACAAAGTTTGTTGGATAGTAAGGGATTGGCGAATACACCCAAACAGGCCAGACAATTTGTAGTTCATGGTCATGTAAAAGTCAATGGCAGGAGAATGAAGTATCCATCATTTTTGGTTCCAAAGGACTTGGAAAGTGAAATAGAAATAGATGAGAAGGTGTTAGATAATGAGTAATACTAGATGGGGAATCGCGCATATATATTCTTCGGATAATAATACGATTATACATATTACCGATCTTACGGGCAGTGAGACTATTGCAAGGTGCAGTGGTGGGATGGTTACCAATAGAGATAAGGATAAAGGATCCCCATTCTCAGCTATGCAAGCTGCAAAGAGAGCATCGAAGGAAGCTCAGAACAAAGGAGTAAATGGTGTTCATATAAAGGTAAGGGCTCCTGGTGGTCATAAATCAAAATCACCTGGACAGGGAGCGCAACCTGCGATACGTGCAATAGCCAGATCTGGTATGAGAATAGGTGAAATAGAAGATGTGACACCGTCACCCCACGATTCGACCAAAAAACCAGGTGGAAGACGTGGAAGGAGGTTATAACACAAAACTTAATAAAGATTGACAATCCATTTTCATATCACATCTTATGTGATAATGATGTGTTGGTA
>JBDGUQ010000163.1:0-10032 GCA_042215785.1 Candidatus Aenigmatarchaeota archaeon | reverse complement strand
ATAAAATCTCGATGTGGGAGAATATCAGGCCTCAGTCGAACCGGTTTTTAACAAATATCCGGAATTATTTCAAGCGGAAGGGTAAAACGATGCCGCCGTATTTGGCGACGATTGAGGCGCAGAGTGGTGAGGCGAATCATTGCCTGGATTGTGGTAACCGGTTTTCGAAGAAGTTGTCGAGATGCCCGAAGTGCTTGAGCGATAATTTTAGGTTGCGGGTGAACATGGTTTCGCGTGGTAATCCGCATCTTCATATCCTGTTTTTTAATGCATCGCGGTTGATGGACTGGCGGCAGGCCCGACGGTATTGGGGGTTGGGCGGCGTGTATCTGAATAAGACGCCGGATGGCTGTGATATCCGTTTTCCGGTGCATTATGTTTTGGAGTATGTGGTGAAGACGTATACGGATCCTGATGATTCGTATAGTCCGTTGACGCAGGCGTTGTCATGGTTTTTTGGCGTGCGCTCGTTTACGTGCAGCCGTGGCCTTGTTCCGCCGTTGAATAATCCTGAGCCGTCTGGCTGGACGGCGCTTGCCTTTGTCATGTTCCCCAGCAAAAACCCGGATGGCAAACCCACGCGCTATAATGATTACGCTGATACCATCCGCGATTATGCTGACCGTTATCTTACTTGACAGGCGGCAATTCCGGCCTGACATGCATTTCGCAAGTTTATATTAATGGAAAATATTGTTTTCACACAATATTCGTTCCAGGATTTGTTTATCTACCTTGGGAAAAATGTCCTCATCATTTATGTTTTTGTAGATATCTCCGAATTTCCATTTTTCGATGTGCTTGCCGTGATTGTCTTTGCCAATTCGTCTGAGATGTTCCCTTCGGGAGATATCGTTTGTGTCTATACATATCAGATGTGGCTCCACGTTTATAACAATGATCAGAATAAGATCTTTCCAATATTGGATGTAGTCGTCTATGTCTCCTTTATTGAACCAGAATAATGTTCTTTGTTCGCTAAAATATTTTAATTTTTTTGTTTTGACTTCGAGAAACGTGGCTTCTGATGTGTCCGGATCTACTACGACATAGTCAGGCAGTAGATGGAGCATCCTGTTTGTTTCGGTACAGTAATTGGATTTTATCAGTTTGATTATCTCCACGTTATGGTGTTCTATTCCGAATTTCATTACTTTGTAGTTTCCGGCGCTTTCAAGTATGTATCTAACGAATCTTTCTCCCTTGTCTCCCCTGTATTTTCTATCTAAAAATTCTTTATCATTCATCACTGATTCCTCGGGCTTATATCGAAATTTTGTTGATAGTATTTTCGATTTGTAAACTAAAAAGCACAGAGCGAGCTTCTATTGCCTCGTTACATGCAAAAATAAGAGAGAGGATAGTTATCTTCTTAACTTTTTTCCAAATTGATTTCGTTCGGATAAATAGTAGAAAGATCTTTAATTATTTTTGATTTTATCGATTCATCATTTTCAGTTTCCAAGCTTTCTAATAAATCTGTAAAGAGTATTTCATTGTCTTTATAGTCTGGTTTAGTCTTCTTTAAAAGTTTGATTCCGAGGTCTATATCTTCTTTACTCTTTCTGGGAATTAAAATATCCCTGAAAATAATGTTTATATATTCTTTTTTCGGAATCCTTTCTAAACTTTTCCAAATAGAAGTAATACTTTTTAGTGAGAATTCGAAGGCACTGTTTATATTGTTCTGGTTTTTCAACCATTTGATTACTTCATGGGCTAAATCTCTTTGTAAACTTTTAGATAACGTTGCACCCTTAAGAGCTTCATAGCCAACCTTCTGATGATTTATGTCTTGTGTACATAAAAGTTGTTTAATTTGCTTATAATAAATGTTCCTAAGCTTGGCATCACTGCCACAATTCATGTTATTAACTGCTTCAAACAATTCATTTTTCTGTGATAACGATGAAGATTTTGCATATTGGAGAATCTTTTTTACTGCAAATTTTTTAAAATTAATTCTATATTCTTCTTCCTGTAATTTGTTCAAACCCCATTTATAGTTGCCCGATTCTATTGTTCCTTCAAACATCTGTTTCTTTTTATCTTTGTTTGAGTACATCCATATTAGATTAAATATTTCTCTATCCCGTAACAATCTTTGATAGAAATTGTTCCAGTATTTATCAAGAATTTTGTTCCTCTCTGTTTTATTTTGCCTATCGAAAATTTCTTTGATTGAGTTGCCTTTTGCATTCATCCAAAAATTGGTTATGCGTCCATGTATATTTTTCGTAATAGGTTCAGACAAAATATCTGTTAATATCATATAAATTGGCATTAAAATTGCTTTTTCTTCCCAATTTTTCATTGCATTTTCGACCTTTTTTAAGCTGTTAGTAAAGTTTTTTAGTGTCTCCTCTTCTAAATCACTTATTATTTTTTGATATTTGACTACAATTTTCTCTATTAGATTTAGGAAATAAATTTCTGATTCTGTCAAAGACTCTACACCAATTTTCTTTAATATGGCGGAGATTACACTGATTAATTGTTCAATAATTTCAATATCTTCTATTCTACCAAAGGACATCAATAAGTTTATTTTTTTATTTAAAATCTCATCATCCAATAGGTCTTGCTCAGATAATGTTTCTACTATTTTCAATTTAAGAATTTTTGTTAATAAAATTTTCTGAGCTTCTTCATTAGATGCTATAATTGATAGTAAGCCAATATTATCGTAATAATTTTCCTCCAATATTTTTTGTATTTTTTCTTTATGAGGTCTGAATAAATCCAAATTTTTGACAATTATGTCGAATAGTTCATACTCCCACTTTTCTTGCAATTCAATTATTTTGTCTGGGGAGCTTTGTGATTCTAATATCTCCAAATATGCGCGTAGGAGTTGCTGCCTCCATCTTGGACAACATTTGCCAATTATTTGATTGAATACTAACTCTGGTTTGATTAAATTTAATTTGTCTTTCAATTCTGTCCCTAAATAGTTAGCAACCAATTCGTAATAATTCAGACCAGGAAACTCTATTTTAGCAGCCTCTAAGCCTTCTAGGGAAGAGACGATTATATTGAAAAGCGGAGTTGGTCTATGCGCATTTTTGTCTATCATATCTACAATAAACCTGCCATATTTTTCTACTAATTCTGGCGATTTTTTTAGTTTCTTAAACTCTTCATAGACAATCTCTTCGGTATGGTCTTTTAAAGCTTGTTCAAATACATCATGATTTGCAATTTCCATTTCTTCCTTTGATAGTTTTAAATATATGAATGGCCTAGTATTTTTTACAGCGTTTTTAGGCACAGAAAGGGTAGACACCAAAAATTCCTTTGAGTCTCCTTCAAAATTTTCTTCTGAATCAACAAGTTTGTTAATTTCGGCAGAACTATACTGCCTTTCAATTATTTGTTTGTATAGGTCAGAGTATTTTTCACGAATGGCAAGCAGTTTTGCATAAAAATCTATATTTTTTGTAACAATTTTATCGGGGATAAGAGGCTTCTCCCCTTCTTCCCTCTTTTTGGCTATCATATAATGGGCTAGTAAGGTATTAATAAATTGCTTAATTTGTCTTGGATTGTCCCTAAACGCCCTAGTTATTATATACGATACCTCTTTTTCTGGATCATTAAACTCCAATACCCCAGTTTCTTTCAATAGTGCTTCTGTGTATGTTTGTAATTCAGTATCAATAAAATCAGGAATACAAACATAGGTATTGAAGAATTTTCGTAAGAATTCATCTGCATCAAACAGCTCATAGCTGTTTTGATTTTCACTCGCAGAAGTGTACACGCTTTTTAAATGTTTTTTTATTGCTTCATGGTCGCAAGCTATAATAAATATGCACTGTTTCTGCTCTAAAAATGTTTTAATTGTTGATAATACTTCCACCGCTCTTTCATGTGTTGAACGATCCAGATTGTCCACCAAGACAAGCAGTTTTTCTTTCTCCAGATGCTCCAGAATATCTTTGAATCCTCGCTCAAATTCATAAGGGTCCTTGAAAGGATCCACCGATTCTGTTTCAGTAGGCGTAGTTATAGTGGCGGTTACAATTTTTTGTAGAAGCCAAATAATCAAAACAGATACTATGGAACCCCCGGCTATAGCTGAAACATATGTCTCAAAAAAATCAGGGAAAAAAATGCCTACAAGGAATCCTGTGATAACTACAATAAGAATTGTAAATATAAAATATTTTAATAATGAGTGTAATTTTTGAAAGTTTATTTTAATTTCACCTTCTGTCGTCGTTGATATGCTTTTACCTAATCTTCTTAATTTTTTAGTTAATTTTTTATCCTTTGGGATTTCGTTTTTTCCGAGTAATTGCTGATACGTGTCCCTAAGGAACGTCCTTCGCAAGGCGTCTCCGCTATGTTTCCAGACGTCAAAATCCACCACAGCGATATCATCGCCTACTAATTTGCCTTTAAGTAAATTTAGAATCGTTGTTTTTCCTGTTCCCCATTTGGCAAAAAGTCCTATTGTAAATGGAGGATTACAACCCAATACAATGGACCTAAGGCTATCCGCAATTTTATCATGCCCAAAACTCTCCTGTCTATCATCTTCAAATTTTAATGGTTGATCGGATAGAAATCTTTCGTTATCCTGTTGTTTACTATCCATTTTACTTCTTCCTGCACTCAAAGGTTAATGATAAACTGGCATAAAAAATTTTATATTAATATTTCAGTTAGACATAAGTAAAATATTTTTATACTCAGTAAAACTTACTAACGTGAGTCAAACAGCCAATTCTAATTTTACGAGTTAGATGGGAGATGTAAGCGGCGGGCACCGGGGCGGCGGCGCTGTATCTTCAACCATTCGCTCGATTTTCAGCGAGTGGACGTCACCCGGCACTGCCGCGACGGCCACCGCGTAGAAAATCAGCCGTTGTCAGCCCGCGCGGCGCCTGAGCGCGTTACCTTGACATATACAATAGAATAATTCAAAAAAGGTGAATCGGTAATCGTAGTTTAAATTGAATTTTTAGGTTTTGGAACAGTATAAAGGTATTCATCACCTGTATATAACTTAAATTTTTTATTACAATTTTCACATAAATATTGTTTGACTTTTCTGCCCGAGTATGTCCATTCTTTTAACGGCTCTGATTTAACGATTTTTCCACAAAAAGGACATCTAAAATTACGATTTTTTTAGATTGCATTTTTAACCCAAATCTAAAATAATTTCTCTATCGCCGTATTAACATCTTCTTTTGTTATTCCATAAAGCTCGCATACTCTCTTATCTATAAATTTTTGTTGAGTTTCGATTGTTTCTAATATATTTTTTACCTTATCAATTATTTCTGATATCTTATTCTGATATATGTCCATCTCATTAGGCAAAATAATTCTTTGCTTGATTTCATCCCAAGATTTGCCCTTATAATTTTTATTCAATATTCTTCTCAATAGACTTAGGATATTTTTTTCTCCAAGTACTCTAATACATTTCTTATTTTTACCTATTACGGCTATAGAATACGAAAAATTTGGTTCGTCTTGGTCCAAGTTCAAAGTGACTTCTTTAGCTTCTCGGAATATGAATTGATCTTTATTGTTTCCCACGCAATGAAGCTTGTTGGATGTCTCCATATTCCGCTTCATGCCATTAGCCAAATCTCTTATTATTTCCTCTTCTTCTAAATCCGGTAATTCTCTTTGTTTTTCATCAAATGTCATGCGTACAGCAAAATAATGTCCAAATTCCGATAATTGATTTTTCATATCAATTATATCACTTACAGCTTCTGTTATTTCTGTATAGGTTTTTACTTCCGTATCGTTTTCGAAATCTATTAGTTTGATCGGCATGTTTGTTAAAGGTGTATAAAATAACTCTCTCATATCTCCTTTTGGTTTTGTCTTATGATGACACCATACCCTAAATAGAGAAGAATTTAGGATGCCCAAGATGTATTTCAAATCATATTCATTGCAAGTGTTATTTGCTGCGTCTATCTGATTGCTCCTAGATTTTTTATTTGTAATAAAATACATGTCTGTACTGCCATAAAAAGGCTTATCTGTATATGCGAATACGTTTCTTTTTGACCTGTATGGGCATATGATTTTTTCCTCTTCAAATATATATTGTTCTCTTGGCCAGTGTAGTGAATACCACGGAATCTTCCCCTGCTCTACTTCTCTCCTGGCGGAGAGTTTTCGTTTAAATATTGCAAGGTGGTTCCCAATAATATTGGGATATTTTTCAGGGTCAGTTTCAGGCGTGGTATATATTACTTTTTCATTTGTTGAAAGATTGACGTAATATCTGTGGATGCTAGAATTTTTATAATAGGGTTTTAGGATGTCTTTTTCGTTTTCAGGGATGTCGAGATCTTTAATTTCTTTATTTGAAAGCACAAATACTCCATCACCTTTTTTGACATGGTACTGATTTTTGTCTGTTTGGGTAAGGGTTCTTAATACACGGTTATCCACTCTTAGAGGATTCGGCACTAATCCTTGATGGACATCGCACAAATGTTGGAGCTGTTTCCCTTGTTTTTTTACTCTGTTTATAATTTTTCCTTCTTTTTCTCTGTAATATATATGCCATGGTTCTTCGGATAATTCCCCTTGTTTTACGGCGGAATAAAACACTTCGATATATTCATCTGAGTAATCTTTTTTGTCAATGTGTGATTTTATATGTTTGATGAGTTTTGATAATCTTATTGGGATACTCTCCCCGGAAAATTTCTTTTTTACTTTTACTATTTTAATCTGGTTTTCTTCTTTTTGTTCCTCATTATGACATTTTTCAAGGACAAACACCATATTATGCTGTCCTTTAGCGTGCTCGAATAATTTTATCTCGCCGAAGTCAATTATTTCGACAATTTTTGCATTGTCTAGAATATATCGTCGC
The DNA here is from genome assembly GCA_042215785.1 of Candidatus Aenigmatarchaeota archaeon. Lineage (GTDB taxonomy): Archaea > Aenigmatarchaeota > Aenigmatarchaeia > PWEA01 > JBDGUQ01 > JBDGUQ01. The sequence goes on along the minus strand of JBDGUQ010000163.1, from coordinate 3,170 downwards.
AATTTACTTGCTCCATCAGCTGTAGGCCAGTATGATGTTGTGATGAAACCTAGTCTTCCTTTTTGGTTTAATTTTTGCAAAGCTAATATTACAAAAAAATACAAATAATCCATTTTTCCTTGGTAATACCTCTCCCAGTAAGGATATTTGGCCAGAGTACTTCTGAATAAATCTTTGTGGTTGTCTTCCCCTATATATGGGGGATTAGCAACCGTATAGTCAAAATTTGCGTTTTCTTTTATAGTCTTAAAAATTCGTAATTTTTCGCCTTCAAGCTTCAATATGTCATGGTCTTTATCAACTTTAAAGTCGTCTTCAACATCTCTTTCTGTTATAGTTCTTGGCGGATTATGTAGTGCCAATGAATCCTGATGTATGGTGCTAAGTGTGAACTTTCCAGATAACTCCCTTTCTTTACTATTCATCTGGATAATTTTTTGTATTATTGGTGTTAATTGTATCAATACATTTACTTCGGTCAGATAATAAGAAAATGCACTTATCTCTGATCCATGTAGGCCATTAATAACAGCATCTCTTGCATCCTCGTAATCTCTTTTACTCTCTCCGGCAACTGCGATAAAGTTCCGTAGTCTATTTATTGCTTCAACCAAAAAGCCACCGGATCCAGTGGCAGGGTCAAAAAGTAACTTTGGCTGGCGATTACCCTTCTCGTCGTGGTCGAAGAAACCCTTTTCTTCTCCCCATTGTTTTGATGCGTATCCAACTCTATCTAAAATAAAAGAAACTATTTGGTGGGGAGTATAATATTGTCCTTTATTCTTCTTATCTTGTAAATCCAAGTATTCTTCATAGACAGTACCTAAAACATCTCTGTTAATAACTGAGAGGTTGTGTTTAGCTAACTCATATAATACATCAACCAAGACTTTTTCTGTAGGGATGTACCAAGAATAGTTGTTTCTCTCAGTGAATAACCATTCATATTTATCTTTCCCAATATTATATGCTTGTTCCAAAACTCGCAGGATTTTCTCGTTATACGCCTTATACCATTTCTTAAACCCCCCGTTATACAGAGTCACATATTCTGGCTCAATAAATCGAGCGTCTTCCCACACTCTTAATAGAAGCAGTCTCGACATTGTAAAATATGCGACCCTGTGAAAATACAAGTTAACAGCATCGACTATAGTATTATTATTGGATTCAAATATTTCAACTAAATCAGATACTTCTATTTTTTCACTTTCCGGGGTTTGGTATTGACTATTGATATTTTGACAAATTGAATAAATTTCTCGGGCTATCTGCTCTCGTCTCAGACTATCGTTTGCTAATGCTCTCAGAATATATTCTTTACCACGTCCATACTTTACATCATCTTTTAAAATATTCACAATTGACCTTACAGTTCCTGTTAACTTTATTGTTTCCCTTCCCTCAGACGGCTTGCCAAATAACGGGGGATACGGATGTGCATCAGCAATTGCCTCAATTTTCTTATCTGTGGTTAGTTCCTTCTTATGAAATTTTTTAACAAAACGAAGGAATGATTGAATATTTTCGTTTTTTATATCAAATAAATCTTCGTTTTTAAATTCCAGATATAAGTCAATAAAACTAAAAGAATAGTCTTCAATTTTTTCTTCTGTTTCTCCGTCGTATACGACAGTTTCTGCCATATTCGTGATGATGGCGTACTTTGCATGAGGATCATCCCTCACATAACGTTTAGATTTACTATGAAATTCCTCCTCAAAATCATTTAATCCAGAATCATTGCCTTTTGTCTCGAATATAAATGGATGTAGATTAGTATCAACAGGCGTAAAATCAGGTGCCATGTTACTGTCGTTTCGCTCCTCAGTCACATAGTCTATTTTACTGAAATCCAAAATTTCCTCTAAAAAAGCCGGAAAAAGTTTAGGCTGTATGAGCGTTTCCTCATCGGATTTATTATACTGCCTAGCCCGTTCGACATAATCTAGATAATTTTTTGCCAGAGAATGAGTAAGATGGCTATAGAAGGAATTAAAACTATCAATTATATCTACTGTGTGTTTTATGATATTCTTCTTGCCCATCTATCCTTGTGAATGGCTTTGTCCATTAATAAAATTTCTATAATTTTGAGGAGAATATTTTATTAAAAGCTATTTTTCTAGTTGAAATATCCTGTGCCAATAACTAGGAAATAATTGCTTGGCCATCTTCTTGAATTGTTTTTTGCTGTAGTTTTTTGGCAGTGTTTCTATGACTGCGAGGTGCATATCTTCAAGTTGTGGTTTTTCTCCCCAGAGTTCCATGAATTCTGGCTTGTTTTTGATGATGGTGATTAGGAGCTCGGCATGTTTTGGGTACATGTCGTGGGCTGCGTATTCGATGTCTTTTGCGGTGATATCTTTGCCGGTGGCTATGCTTTCGATCACGTGGAAGACCATTTCATCAAGCTTTTTGAGTCCACTCATTTTTTGCACCGTTTAATAGTCTGGTTGTAGGCATGTGGGCCGTGAGTAGATATCTGTGTCCCACCGTTTTACTTTGCCGTAGCCTGCTAGGACTTCGATGTGTTCTCCGATTTCGGTTACAGCGACGGTTACTTGTTCTCCGATGGAGAGATATTTTGCTACTTCTTCGTATGATTTGAATATGTAATATTGAAACTGTTTTTTCATTTCTTCCGGATGTACTATCCTGATTTTTCGTTTCATGGTGGGTCATTCTTCAAAGTTTTCTGTTAACCGTTTCTGTTTCCGTTCAGGGATATCGTTTTCGAAGTCTTCGGTTGGGCAGAGAAAGAGTTTGTTGTGATATTCTCCATCGCCGTAGATCACGTAGTAGATTTTGCCGTCTTGTGTGCCATGTTTCACGTTTTGTACTATTTTTTCTGTACCTGGATGGAAAAACTGTGGGTCGCCTTTTTTCATGCGGAGGCGTTGGCCTACCATTTTGTGATCCGGCAATTCCCTGTAGTCTTGCTGGGCGAGCTGCTCAATTTTTCTTTGCAGTGCTTCTTTGTCTTCCGACATCTTGTTTTATTAAACGTCTGTGAGTTTAAGTAAATAGTCACATATTAGACGACAGATTGTTAGACTTATGGCAAGTGATAATTTTTTACTGTACCTCAATCCCGCCGGTGTATTCTTCGTCGTCTTCTTCTTCGACTTTTTTCTTGGCTTCTAGTAGTATGCCTTTGAATTCTTCGT
>JBDGUQ010000102.1:293-10251 GCA_042215785.1 Candidatus Aenigmatarchaeota archaeon | reverse complement strand
CCATACAATAGGTAAACCAATATTTTACATAGGGAAAGGTCAGGAATATGATGATTTGGAAAAATTCAAAGTTCAAAAGGTTTTGAGAAAAATTCTTGAATTCGAGTGAAAAACGAAGAAAATATTTCCAATAAACCTCCTGTTTCCCTTTTGTTTCCCCTTTTTTCTTCTAACTTTATTTTTTGATTGTAATACCTGTCCGATATTCTAAAATGAATGATACGTTCTCCGCTTAAACAATCCTTTTCTGTTGCCATGGTTGTTCGGATTTTTTTCGTTTCTCCCCTTCTCAAGGTAATGTTCCTACTTTCTATTGTTACATCTTTTTTAGTGTTGAATACTATGGGAAAAACTGCTTCTTGTCCCAGATTTTCCAGTTCTATTGAAATTGTTGTACTGTTACCGCATGTGAGTTTCTCGGGAAAAGATATGTTTTTTGTTTGGAAATCCAAATTTTTAACTACGGTGAGATTTTTTACCCGGGTTTCACCGGTTTCCGTGGCAACTATTATTTCATATTTGCCCGGCTCTTTGGTCTTTATTTGTTCATCTCTTATGTCCAGGTTCGAAAATACCCTGTATTTTTTGTCAGAAATGATGTTTATTTTGATGTTTTCTCCAACCATAACTTTCGTTTTTTCTAACTCGACTTTCGGATTTATTTCGAGATCCAATGTTTCTGCATCAGAGAGTGGGGTCTTTATATCTCCAATATTTTTGTAAATAAAATTTTTATTTAGGTTTCCTGGACTTAATTTGACATACTTTTTTTTGGTTTTGTTACAGAGGTCAATGGGTATTTCCTTTTTTTCGAAGGAGACCTTGCCATTTTTCATTAGTCTGGACATAACGTGTGCGGTAGTAAAAATGCAGCCTTCATTCTCCTTTTTGAATATTATTTCTATAACGGTTGATTTCCCGGGAGCTATTTTTTTGGGATACGATGAAGTTTCGAGGTCCAAGATTTTGTTTCCCTTTGTTCTATCTTTTACCATAACATCTACATCGGGAGCTTTGAACCTGATACTACTTCCTATATTCCTAAACGATTTATATTCTATTCCCACATCCACTTCATCCGGATCTCTGAATCTACCGAAAGGTAGATGAGTCGCGTCTATCCAACCCACCTCATTCCATGTTGGGTCTACAGGAGTCCATTTTCCAAGATAGACCTCTACCCAACCGTGGTATCCCCAACCTCCCTTTGAATAAACGGCACCAGCTACGTATCTGGAAGGTATTCCAGAAGAACGTAGCATTGAAATTAGTAAAGTAGAAAACTCGTCACAAGTTCCTCTCTTATTTTTCAAGACCCATTTGGAGGATTTTGCTGTATTTCCATAAGATTCGTCGTAGACCAAGTTAGTATTTACCCACCTGGTTAATTTGGACACTACTTCAAATGAACTCTTCGAACCTTCTATTAATTTCCGGGAAGTTTCCCTGATTTCTTCGGTTATCATCGTTTTGTTGCCCTCTTCAAGATATTTCATGACATCTTTTGGTGGATCGTAAGGGTAGCCTATATTTTTAGGTAAGTCGAATTTGCTGTTACTTTCGAAATCCATTTCAACATTTATTTCCCTTTCCATTATGTCGTCGAAATTTAATATTAATTTTTTATTTCCATAACGGTCCTTACCTACAGTGTAATCCGAGGAGGTTTTCAATCCATAATAATTGTCTGGAATTCCGTAATATGAGTAATTCAATTCATCTATTTTCAGTGGAGAATAAATTTGTCCTTTGAATTGTAAGGTACCTTCCAAATGTTCTATTTCCTGTGGTTTTATTTCATAAGCATGAGAAATAGAAGGTATAGACAGTAGAATTATTGATAGGAGTATCAATATTTCTGTAGTGTGTTTATCTGTCAGCATATCAATAAATATTTTTTCGGAGTTTAATATGCTTTTCTACGTTTCAAGATAAAATGAAAGCAGAGAAAGTTTTTATAATGGAAATACAATAATTAATTGGATATCATGATAGACTGGAAGATAATTATAGCCGTATTTTTGGCAATCATCACATTAACCACAGGTCTAGTGGAAAGTGTTTTTTCAGGAGATATAATAGAAAGGGTCAAGGAGGTTACCAATAATATTGTCGGCGATAGGGATTTGCCCGATCTGTTCTCAATGCCTGTAGATAAAAATATTTCGATTAGTGGTGATTTCGGGACCGACAATTATAGCTTGGTTATGGAAGATATACCTATAAAGAATTTGCGTATAAGTTTTGAATCACAGGATTCCGATATAGTTTTGGGTTCACAGGTCGTTGACTCCAGTAAAATGGAAGAATCTAATCTTTCAGTCAAGGGATTTGATGGAAAGGTGGAGGTAAACGCAGCGAAATCCATAGTGAAGATATCCGGCAAAGCCGAGGAAACTTCAGTCAATGAGGTTTCCCTGAAATCCGAGGAAAGGACACCGATAGAAACCGACTATATAAAATACGAAGTCCTTGTTATGGATGGATTAGAAACCAAAGAATTATCATTGAAAAACCTTGAAGGGAAATTGACTGTAAAAGACAAAATAATGATAAAGATAGAGAAGGAACCCATAAAACTCAATTCTTATGAAGGAAACTTCTTGTTCAACAGGACTCACTTAAGTTTTGAAGGATTTACAAATAGAATTTTGTTAAGTGGAGAAGATATAAGATCGACCATAAGTTCTTAATCTTTCTCTTCCTTTTCCATTTTTTCCAATTCTTCTCTGATTTCTTCGTCTAATTCATCTTCTTCGCTTTTGCCGAATAATTTTCTGAAAGGCCATGTGATCAGTTTGAAGACCCATAGGATTTTTTCCACTATTACTGCTATAATGAAGAAGAAAACACCCATCATAGCGAAGGATGTTATTGTTTCCACCGTCATGGGGAAATTATACCCGAAGAACGCGTTTGCAATTACCGGAAAGACACCGGCAGCCACAGCTACCAATAACCCTTTAAACGCGAGTTTCAATAGTCTGTAAACGGAATAGATAGTTATTATGAAGAACGCGAAGAATACTATTGTTTCTGTATTCAGGTTGACTATAGTTGATGGTAATAATTCCATCAATGTATTAATTTGTGATCCGAGCATAATATCTTTATTGTGATTTTCATTAATAAATGATTAGAAACCTTTCTTTCCCTTCAGGGGCACGAACCTATATCCTTTCTCTTTCTCTATTTTTTCTATTTCTCCTTTGATCTTTTTCCCATGTACCATGGTTTGGACATTCTTTCCTATTGGCACGACTATATCACCATCTTCTGCAAGCTGTTTCTTCCATTCATCCGTTATTTCCGGTGATGCCGCCGTAACTATTAACTTATTGTATGGACTCTTTTTGGAATATCCAAGTGAGCCGTCGTCTTCTATTACTTCAACGTTTTTTATTCCCGATCTCTTTAGGTTGGCTTTGGCGAATTCGGCCAGTTTATGCTTCCTTTCCACCGAATATACTTCACCTTTTTCACCCACCACGTATCCCAGAAGGCCTGCCTGCCACCCAGAACCTGTGCCGATCTCCAAAACTTTGTTACCTTCTTGGAGATCCAGCAATTCCATCATTTTGACAACTACGAGTGGTTGGGAAATTGTCTGATTTTCTCCTATAGAAAGGGGTGAATTTGTATAAGCATACTTTTTGTGATGTTCACGGACGAAGTTTTTTCTATCGACATTTCTCAGAGATTCTTCTATCTTGGGACTTTCGAGAACCGATTGTCTTTTCAATTCTCGTATCAAATTTTCAAGACTCATAAATTAAATAACATTTGGATTATTTTAAGATAATCACCAAAATTATTTTATAATTGTAACGTCAAATAATATTATGTTCTTCGGCAATTTTTCGAATAAAGGAAATTCCAGGACATTTGTGATATTGATAATTGTTGCTATATTGTTTATAATACCCAATATATTGAACTTCTATGCCGATTATCTTTGGTTTTCTTCTTTGGGATATTTGGAGGTCTTCATCAAGACCCTTACGTGGAAAGTTTTGACAGGTTTTATAGCTTTCGCGTTGTTTTTTATTATAGTTTATGGCAATTACAAGATTGCAATGAGGAGATCTGAAAGAGAAGGAATTCCCTATTTCAAATATGCTTTACTTTTCCTCTCTCTGATGATAGGTGTTGGTTTCAGTAATTGGGAAGTCGTTTTGAAGTTCTTGAACCAAGTTCCTTTTAATTCCATTGATCCGGTTTTTTCTAAGGATATATCATTTTATGTTTTTACACTGCCTTTCTACAAGTATTTATTTTCCTATGTGGGAACTATTTTAGCATTTTCATTCCTTACTTCTGGTTTCGTTTACTTCTATAAGTTCATCACAGGTTTGCAGGAGGAAAGACCCTTCTGGGAGAGTAGCGTTGACTACATAAAGAAGGTCAAAAACAAAGCTGTTCCCCACCTTTTTGTCCTGGTTGCTGTTATGTTTGTTTTGATTGGTCTGTTTTCCTATTTTTATAGATATGACTTATTGTTTTCGGAAACAGGAACCATATTGGGAGCAGGTTATGTGGATGTAAATGTAAAATTGCCTCTTTATACTATACTTTCCATCGTTTCAGTACTAGTTGGTTTGTCATTTCTTTTGAATATAAAACTTAAGAATACGAAGCTGTTCTACATTGGAATAGGTCTCGTGGCAGGCATTTTGATTCTTGGAAACCTATATGCCGTTGTCGTTCAGCAATATATCGTGGAGCCGGACGAGTTCAATAAGGAAAAGCCGTATATAGAAAGGAATATCGAAGGTACCAGGAAGGCATACAATCTAGATAAAGTCAATGAGAGGGAGTTGGATTTACAATACGATCTCGATCAGATGGACCTAGAAGAGGAAAGTGGGACTGTGGATAATATTAGACTGTGGGACTGGAGACCGCTGTTGGATACTTATAATGAATTGCAGGTTTTCAGAAGCTATTACGCGTTCGAAGATGTTGATATAGATAGATATCAGCTGAACGGCGATTATAAGGAGGTCATGCTTTCTCCAAGGGAGATGGATATAAATTCCCTTCCGGAAAATTCTCAAAGTTGGATAAACAAACATTTGGTATATACACACGGGTATGGCATAGTCGGTGGCCCAGTTAGTAACATAAGTGAAGGAGGCCTCCCGGAATTCTATGTGAATGACATTCCACCCAGGAATCTTTTGGGTAACTATTCCGACAAATTCGATATAGAAAGACCTGAGATTTACTACGGTGAAAAGTCGGATTACTATGTTTTAACCAATACACAGACAAAGGAATTTGATTATCCGAAGGGTCAGGAAAACGTTTATTCCATATACAGTGGCGATGGCGGAATAAAACTAGATTCATTTTTCAAAAAAATAGCCTTTGCAGTAAAACTGAATTCAATTCAAATATTGATATCCGGATCGATAACCCCTGAAAGTAGAATTCTATTGAATAGAGAGATAGGCAGCAGAGTTAATGAAATAGCACCTTTCTTGAGCTACGATGATGATAGATATATGGCTGTTGCCGATGGTAAACTCAAATGGATTCAGGATTCCTATACTACAACGGACAGATACCCGTATTCACACAGACTTTCAGGTTTCAACTATGTCAGGAATTCCGTGAAGACCGTTGTTGATCCATACAATGGAAATGTTGATTTCTATGTGATAGATGAAGATCCACTCATCGAAACTTACATGGAGATTTTCCCGGCCCTATTCAAAGACATATCGGAGATGCCGGATGAAGTCCAGAAACATATAAGATATCCTCAAGACTTATTCAGGGTACAGACCTCTATTTATTCGACCTACCATATGGAGGATCCCCGTGTTTTCTATACCAAGGAAGATGTTTGGAAGATACCCAATGAAATATACAGGGGGATGAAGAGGGAAATGGAATCTTATTATGTAATACTTAACCTGCCCTATACCAACAAGACGGAAGAATTTGTATTGATGCAACCATTCATTCCGAGAGGTAAGGAGAATATGATAGGTTGGATGGCTGCAAGGTCTGATGGAGAGAATTATGGAGAATTGATAACGTATTTCTTTTCTAAGCAGGAGCTGACTTATGGTCCTATGCAGATAGAGTCCAGGATAGACCAAAATCCTGATATTTCAGAGAAGATGAGCTTGTGGGGTCAAGGGGGAAGTTCCGTTATAAGGGGTAATTTGTTGGCTATTCCGATCAAGAATTCCATGCTTTACGTGGAACCTGTTTTTCTGGAAGGCACGGAAGATGGAGCTTTACCCGAATTGAAACGTGTCATAGTTAGTTATGGAGATTCCATATCTATGGAACCCACTTTGAAAGAAGCGATGGAAAATATTTTCGGGAAGAAAGAGACTGTAGAAGAAGAAACTGAAAAGGAGGAGGAAGGAATACCTCCTACTATGGAAGAGCTAATAAATAGGGCCAGCGACCATTATACAAATGCCCAAGAAGCCTTGAAGGAAGGTGACCTGAGTGAGTATCAAAAACAGATTAATGAAGTTGGGAAAATATTGAGCCAGTTAAAGGATTAAATTTCTTTCAAGACTATCATCGTTTCCGTCCCGTCCACACCCTCAATTTCTCTAAGTTTCTTTGTCAGGAAATAATTCAATTTATCAACACTTTCCGTCCTTACCTTTATCACTATGTCCGTTTCTCCTGTTACCATAGATACCTGTTCTACCTGGCCGTATTTGTCTATTTCCCTTGCCACATGTTCCTGAGAAAATTCCTCCTTGCTTTTTGGATATTCCACTTCTACTAAAATAAAGGCCGCTATTTCTTTTCCTAATTTTTTGTAATCGGGAATTATCGTATATTTCTTTATGATTCCCCTCTCTTCCATCTTCTTTATTCTGTTATGTACTGTGGTTATTGGTATGGTGGTCCTTTTGGATATCTGTCTCGTTGTTAAATCCGAATTCTCCTTCAAATTTTCCAATATTTTACGATCTTTTTCGTCTAAATTTTTCATATGGAATATTTTTCCATTATATATTTAAAAGTTGTCTTTATTTGTAAAATATCCTACTTTTTCTGGAATAATCTTTTAAAGTAAATTGTGTAATATGGATTATAGTTAAAGGTGGTAATAATGAATGGTTTTGAGCAGCTAGAAAAGGTTGAAAAGAGACATCTTCATTTCAAAGAGGATAAGATGAGAACTATACTCAAGATACAAATGAAAATTATAGAGGCTGCCAGAGGATATCTAAAGAAACAGGAATTTACCGAACTGTTGCCTCCTGTACTTTCCTCGGCTACAGATCCGGGTCTCAGAGGAGCGGAACATGCTACAGTTGATTTCTATGGCAAAACTTACAAACTTATGGGAAGTATGTTATTACACAAACAGATGGCCCTTACCTCCATGGATAAGATCTTTGCCGTTTCTCCGAATGTGAGGTTGGAGGACCCAGTAACCAAAGATACAGGAAGACACCTCGCCGAATTCTGGCAACTGGATCTGGAAGCTGCTAATAAATCATACGAACAGATTATGGGTCTGGGGGAAGGTATGGTTGTTTATGTTATCAAGGAAATCAACGAATCATGTTCAAAAGAATTGGGAGAACTTGGAAGGAAATTAAAGGTTCCTTCGAAACCTTTTGAGAAAATAACTCATGATAAAGCAATCAGGAAACTTAAAGAAATGGGATTCAGATTGGAAGAGGGCGAAGAGATCCCATGGGAAGCCGAGAAAGCACTTTCTGCTGAATATGAGGAACCATTCTGGATCATCAACTATCCAGATGGAAGCAGGGGATTTTATGACAAGTTCGATGAAGAGAGTGGCGATAAATTAAGAGACTTCGATCTTATCTACCCGGAAGGATACGGAGAAGCGATTTCCGGGGGAGAAAGGGAACATACAAAGGAAGGAATCACAAGACAGATGAGGAAAATAGGCGAAGATCCAGAAGATTATGGATGGTATTTGGAAATGCTCGAAGAAGGTGTTCCACCGTCCGCGGGATTTGGTATAGGCATAGAAAGGTTAACTAGGTTTATCTGCGGATTGGAAACAGTTTGGAGAGCCTCACCATTTTGTAAGGTTCCAGGCGTTTATTCACCTTGAATCATCTTCTCAATAATTTAAATAATCGGAATGTATTTTATAGGTATGATAGATCGGGATAAAAATAGTTTCAAGATAGGTCCGAAGACCAAATTGGTTATTATAACTATTCTGGGCGCTATTTTAATTCTTTCTCTTGGTTACATAATGAATAGATCGGTAAGTATGTTTACTTCTACTATTTCGCCAGCTTTCTGAAGTTCTTGATCCACTTGAATCTTTCCATTTTCTGGAAATAGATACTTTTTCTGTTTAAACATCGCATTTGAATAAGATATTTATTAGTCAGATCTCAACTATTAATTGGTACCATGTCCAACATGGAAGAAATAGATGCTACAGTAAAGAAGATAAAGGATCTTCATATACAGGGAGCTCAGGATATCGCTCGGAAAAGTCTTAGAGTTTTGAAAAGATTTGCCCGCAAGAACGGCTTTGGATCTGAATTCGAGGTTGCATTGAATAAACTAGAACATTCCCGCCCGACAGGGGTTTCTGCTCATAATTGTTTAGAATATCTCAAGAAGAACAGGAGCGTCAAGACTATAGATAATTTATTGAAATACATGAATAAGTCGGATGAATGGATATCGGACATAGGTTCCGATCTAATTGAGGATAATACCGAGGTAATGACTCACTGTCATTCCGATACCGCTATGGGGGTCTTGAAGAAAGCCAAGGAAAATGGCAAGGATTTCAAGGTATTTGTCACGGAGACAAGGCCCAAATACCAGGGCATTCTCACCGCGAAGGAATTGTCAAAATCTAACATACCCATATATTATATAGTGGACTCGGCTGCCGGTATTTTCATGTATTCCTGTGAGATGGTCCTTGTGGGTAGCGATGCAGTTAAGAGCGACGGAATAATAAACAAGATAGGTACATATATGATAGCTTTGGCGGCCAATGAGGCCGATGTTCCAGTTTATGTTGCGGCCTCTAAAGACAAGTTCGATTACGAGAACGTTTCGGTTATCGAAGAGAGACCTGCAAAGGAGATAATAAGTCCCGGAGAGATAAGGGGGAGCAGGATAGATAATCCAGCTTTCGATGTGACACCGTGGCACCTTATAGATGGAATTATTACGGAATCGGGGATAATGAAAGAGGATGAGGTCATTGAGGAACTGACAAACGAATTCGATATAGAGGATTGAATCAATACTTATTTTATCTTATGGATTGTTTGTGGTTAACTCTGGTTTTATTGGAACTAAACTATTGTTATTTATATTAAAATCTGGGGAAGACCTTTCCATTACTTTATTTTATTTTTACCGATTTTGCAAATGTCGAATAGACTTTTTTAACTATATAAGTTTTTCCATCGATTTAATTTCAGGAGTTATGTTGGTGATAGAATGAACGATTACGATGGCAATCCTGTTCCCAGATTTGTAGAAGATTTCAACTCAGAATCCAATGGAAATGTTTTTCTTGAACTCGTTTCCACGGATAGTGATCTAAAAAAAGATAGGAGAGAGTTCGATGTTGTTTATTCCAATAGAAATATGAAAGCAGTTATAGGTAAAGTAGAAGAGGAGTGGACCTATGAAGGTCAATGCGGAATGGATTATACCAAAACAGTTACTTGTAATTCCAGAATTCCGAGAAATATGGCAAATAGAATTGAGGCCATGTTTTGTGGTATCATTCCAAGATTTCCTGACGATTTATCTCTATTGGGAAGAAAGATGGCTTATAGGGAAATTGCTAGAGATGGAGAAATAGAGAAGAAAAGACTGGATGGATTGGAAGATATTAAACTCATTTCCAATGATTTCTGATTTTTTTGGTCTGAAAAACACTTAAATTCTGTAGTATTAAATATAAGCAAGAGGTGAACTTTTATGGATTTTGTGGATAAAGATTATG